>JACCVY010000110.1 GCA_013697915.1 Blastocatellia bacterium
TCAGGTGAACATTCGCGTCCGATGCACGACAGTGCTGCTGCGTGACGGTATCAAGGTCAGCAAACTCTCGAAGCGTCGGCAGGTAGATCTCGTGTTCGTTCTGCCCGGCCGCGTAAACAGTGAAAAGGTCGCGATAGCCCGTCAGATTCACGAGGAGGTTCTTGAGAAATGTCGACGCGCTCTTCGGCACGCAGGCAATAAAAAGATGCCGTCCAAGTTGCTCCGGCGTTATCTGTGTTGTGAAATCCGAAAGTTTGGCCCGCTGGCCTGTAGCCGATAGCGAATTTGTCAGATTCACGTACGAGCCTGGACCGGGATAGACCGAGGTCGCTTTTCGGCAGCACAAGACACTTTCTTCATTCAGGTTGTTTTGGAAGAAAACAATCGCGAGACTCTGGAAGGCACCCGCGAATCTACGGAGGAATGTGGAATCCCCCGCCATGTCGCCCCGTATCTCCAGCCGCAGCGCCGCACGCAGAAAATCCAGCGCCATGGACCTGTCGCCCTTCTTTAGTAGTTTTTCGATCAGGAGCTTGTAGCTTAAGAGTAGGTTGTGAACGAGATGGTCGTAAAACGGCTGGTCAATCGTCAATTTCTGAAGGGCGCTTTGAAACAGCGTGACCGCCATATCGGCGCTTTCACGTTTCAGGGCTTGTCCTCCAAGATCAACCTCTTGCTGCAAAATGGCGTAAAGGTTTCCGCTCAAATGCGGAACATCAATCGTTTTGCAGGACTGCGGAATCAAATCAGATCTTGAATCTAACAGATCTAATCCCTGCATTTTTTCCTCCAATCATTGCAAGCGCGGATGATTCGCGTGCTTTGGCGATGTCAGCACGAGCTGCCCTGATTAACTAAGGCGAGAAATCCGACCGAAACCTCAAAAGGCATCGATAATTCCCTTGCTACTGCTACTTGCGTGCCACAATCGTTCGAGCGGCTTCTGCTGCCGCGATCACCAAAATGCCAAAGAATAAACACCCGACGAAGCATCGCGACTCTCAGGTTGCAAATTAGGTTGACCCTTAAACTATCTTTAAAGATAGAACCACCGCGAAAGCATTAGCCGATCGGATAGTGATAACCTCGCGTTGGCATCGCGTACTGCAAACATCACTCGACGGCGAACTAATGTTTCTAATTAGTAGTGCGACAGTTATGGCGGATGCAGGTCAAAATGTACTTGCAAATAATCCACATTTCTTATTTATCAGGTTTGGGACACGGGTGGGCCGAGGCGTATGCTAGCGCACTGCAATCGAGGTGGCGCATTACGTCGTTTATCTTGAACCACCGCAACTCACAATAGGATGTTTGATCTGTTGAGTCGCCATTACGGTATCTTCGTTCACCGAAGTCATGAAGGATCAATCCGAGAACCGCTGCGATCAGACTAGTGAGCTTGTCGAACCCTATGGGGGACAGCTCGTTAATTTGATCGCGCCACCAGAAAAGCGAGAGGACCTGCTCAACCTCGCATCCACTCTGCCGCGCATTCAACTTTCGGAGCGGGCCGTTTGCGATCTCGAGTTGCTCGCCACGGGTGGCTTCTCGCCGCTAGAAACTTTCCTGAATCGCGCAGACTACGAACGAGTGATCGAAGAGATGCGCTTAGGCAACGGGATGCTTTTTCCTGTTCCCGTGACTCTCACAGTCAACAAAGATGCCCAAGTCAAGCTGGACGCAGAGGTGGCCTTGGTCGATTCATACAATAACCTGCTCGCCATAATGCGCGTTGAGGAGGCATACAATTGGAATCGTGATCGCGAGGCGCAGCTCGTTTGCGGCACCACTGATCCCCGTCACCCTCTTGTAGCTGAGATGAATTCGTGGGGCGAGCTCTGTATTACGGGACCATTGCAGTTGCTGCAACTGCCTTCACATTACGACTTCAAAAAGCTGCGAATGACTCCCGTCGAAGTGCGAAACCGGCTCAAGCAATTCGGCCGAAAAAATGTTGTTGCGTTCCAGACACGCAACCCGCTTCACCGCGCCCACGAAGTGATGACCAGGAAGGCAGCGCAGGCAGTCGACGGAACACTCCTGTTACACCCGGTGGTTGGACTGACCAAGCCTGGCGATATTGATCACTATACTCGCGTGCGTTCATACCAGGCCCTGGCTGAGCTTTACTACGATCGCAAGCGCACCCTGCTGGCGCTCCTGCCGCTTGCGATGCGCATGGTTGGACCACGCGAAGCGCTCTGGCACGCGATCATTCGACGTAACTTCGGAGCTAATTGTTTTATTGTCGGCAGGGACCACGCCAGCCCGGGGACAGATTCCAGTGATCGTCCGTTTTATCCGCCCTATGCCGCCCAGGAACTTTTTGCCGAACACGCCTCCGAACTCGGCATCACACCCCTGTGCTTCTCGGAGTTTGTCTACCTTCCAGAGGAAAACCGTTTTGAAGAAGCTTCCGAGGTTTCCGCCGGCGTCGCTACGATCTCTCTTTCGGGCACAGAAGTTAGAGAAAAATATCTGGGGCACGGACGGCGGCTGCCCGAGTGGTTTATCCGGCCCGAAGTGGCAGAGATTCTGGAGGATTCGCAACCGCCACTTCACAAGCAGGGCTTTTGTCTTTGGTTTACAGGGTTGAGCGGCGCGGGCAAGACCACGACTGCAAACATCCTGACGGCTAAACTCCTGGAGCATGGCCGGCAGGTTACGCTGCTTGACGGCGATGTGGTGCGCACGCGCCTTTCACCTCGGCTTGGCTTCAGCAAGGAAGACAGAGATACGAACATTAGGACCCTCGGTTACCTGGCAGCGGAGATTGTTCGCCATCGCGGCGCCATCATCTGCGCCGCCGTTAGCCCTTACAGGGCCACGCGCAACGAGTGCCGCTCGATGGTTGGCGAAAATCGTTTTCTGGAAGTCTTCGTCGATACGCCGCTGGCCGTCTGCGAAGCGCGCGATACAAAAGGTATGTACCGGCTCGCACGCGCCGGTAAAATCAAGAACTTCACTGGCATTGATGACCCGTATGAGCCGCCGCTTGCTCCAGAGATTGTCATTGACGGGGCGGCGCGTTCAGCGGAAGACAATGCCGATCGCATTATCACCTATCTTGTGAAGCAAAGATTCATTCTTCCTGCTTTCAACCTCACGGATGAATCCCAAACTGATCCTGTCCACGACTTTGGCGAGACGGCGCAAGCGCCGGATACCTCCGTGACCCGTCGTTCTTGAGACAGACCGGGATTCAAGGGACCAGTGGTCGAGCTGATCGGGTCGCTCACTATCAGCGCGGGAGAAACGTTCACCCAAGCGATGATCGGGCGGACGCCGCACGTGACCCGGATCGGCGAGAACACGCAGGGCGTATTTTCGGACGTGCTCGGCCGCTCGCTGCCGAATGGATGGCGCTTCGGCTTGGCCAACGAAGTGTTCCGAACCCCGCAGGGAAACACGTTCGACGGTCTCGGCATCCCCCCGGACATCGGCGTAGCGGTTTTTGCCGACTCGGACGTGACCGCCGGGAAGGACCCTGTGCTGGCGAAAGCGCTCGAACTATTGTGGAAGAAGTAGCCGGAGCTAGCCGCCGCGCATAAACGACGGCACATCCAGAACTTTTTTGCAGGCGCTTGCGAAGCGCTGAAAGGGATCGTGAAGTCGAGCGCCACCGCTGCGCCGCCACGCGCATCGAGCAACTGCTTGAAGAGTTGGGTGAAGCGCTTGAGGTGATCGACGAAGTGAATCCTTAGGGATAAACGGAGTGGGGTAGTGTGCTTTGGTCCCAGCACGCGAAGCAAATTTGGCATCTGCTGAATCTGTTTACCACTCGCCTTTTGCGATACAATCCGCCGCAATGAACTGCCCCTCTTGTCACAAGCAGATTCCCACGAACGCTTTGTCATGCCCGTCTTGCGGTTTCTCGTTTGATGACGCGACCCGCCGCCTTGGATCGAAAGAACCTCCGGTCACCAAACAACGCGAAAAGGAATCACGGTCATCGACGTCGTTCGATTCAATCGACAACGCGCGTTTCGTGGCGGGAACGATTTTGGCGGAGCGCTATCGTATCGTTGGACTCCTTGGCAAAGGCGGGATGGGTGAAGTCTATCGCGCGGACGATCTGAAACTGGGTCAGCCCGTCGCGCTCAAATTTCTTCCGGCCAAATTCTTGAGTGATGGTGCGGCGCTGGCGCGGTTTCATCGCGAAGTGCGTGTCGCCAGACAGGTCTCGCACAAGAACGTCTGCCGTGTTTACGACATCGGGGAAGTTGATGGCCATCATTTCCTCTCGATGGAGTACATCAAGGGCGAAGAACTCTCTTCGTTCTTGCGGCGCATCGGTCGTCTGCCTTCGGACAAAGCAATTCAGATTGCGCGGCAGATTTGCGCGGGGCTCGCTGCCGCGCATGAAAGCGCAGTGCTGCATCGCGATTTAAAACCTGCAAACGTGATGATTGATGAGCAAGGCAATGCACTCATCACCGACTTTGGGCTCGCCGGTTTGGCGGACGAATTTCGCGACGACGAAATCGCAGCGGGAACACCCGCCTACATGGCGCCGGAGCAACTCGAAGGGAAGAACGTCACTATTCGCAGCGACATCTACTCGCTTGGTCTGGTCCTTTATGAAGTGTTCACGGGCAAGAAAGCTTTCGATGCGCCGACGATTGGTCAACTGCTGGATTTGCGCCGGAGTGACACGACGCCTGCGACCCCATCATCTCTGGTGCAGAACATCGATCCGCTCGTCGAGCATGTGATCCTGCGCTGCCTTGAAAAGGATCCCGACAAGCGGCCTGCTTCCGCGCTTCAAGTCGCGGCCTCATTGCCCGGCGGCGATCCACTAGCCGCGGCGTTAGCAGCGGGCGAAACACCTTCGCCCGAGATGGTGGCGGCAACGCCCAAAGAAGGCTTGCTACGCCCCGGTGTCGCCCTGGCTTGTTTGTCTTCAATCCTTGTCGGCTTCTTATTGATCATCTGGTTGTCCGGGAAAGTTGATCTACATCGCCGAGTTCCGTTTGAGAAGTCTCCTGAGGCGCTCAGAGAGCGAGCCAGTGCAATTGTCAACAGACTCGGCTACACCGATCCACCAGCCGATCGCGCCTATGGCTTTAATACCAACGGCGATTATTTTAGATACGTCGTAGATCACGATTCCTCTCCTACCCGCTGGATTCAGCTCTCAACGGGGCGACCGGCAGCGCTCTATTTCTGGTATCGCCAGAGTCCCAGGTACCTGGTTCCTGTGCACCAAATTAATGTGCGCGCCACTCCCGACGATCCCCCGCCGACCGTGTCGGGTATGGTAAATGTATCCCTGGACACTTTAGGCCGGTTGATTAAGTTCGAAGCCGTTCCGCCGCAGGTTGATCCAGTTTCGAGTTCCGAGTTTCGAGTTCCGAGTAAACAGAGCAATAGCCCGACCCTGACGGAAAGTTCCGAACGCGAAACTGACCTGTGGTCTCCGCTTTTCGAGGAAGCCGGCCTCGAGCTCGCCAGTTTCACTCAAACCCAACCCAGATGGCTTCCGCTGGCTAACAGCGACAGCCGCGCCGCGTGGGAGGGAAAACTTCCGAGTCAAACTGAAATACCGACCCGAATTGAGGCGGCTTCTTACCACGGCATGCCCGTCTATTTCGAGATAGTCGCACCGTGGACCAGGCCGGAACGAATGCAGGAATTTCAGTTAAGACCAGGACAAAAGGTCCTCGGAGTCTTCGTCATGGTCCTGCTCCTTTCTTTCATGATTATTGGAGCGTTGCTGGCCAGAAAAAACCTGCGTGACGGGCGGGGCGATCGAAAAGGCGCACTCAGGTTAGCGCTTTTTACGTTTTGGGCACTAATGATTAATTGGATTATCATGGCCCATCATTATCCTGGGTTCGACGAGTTCTTTGTTCTGTTCATCCCTGCAGTGATGGCGGCACTCTTTTTTGCGACTCTGCTCTGGTTCTTTTACATGGCCCTGGAGCCTTACGTTCGTCGCTGGTGGCCGCACCGAATCGTCTCCTGGAGCCGGCTGCTGGCCGGTGACTTCAGGGATCCATTGGTTGGCAGAGATATTCTGATCGGCTCGGTGTTTGGTGTCGCGATCCAAATCGTAATCTACCTTTCCTACCTCGCGCCGGGAGGGTGGGGCATGGGCCCGACTATTGAGCCGACTCTTAGCACGCTCCTCGGATTGCGTGAATCAGTTGGCTGGTTTTTTGATCCCGGCGCAATTTTTGTCGGGTTGTCCTACCTGTTCCTGCTCCTGTTGCTTTACGTCCTCTTCCGCCGCAAGGAATGGCTTTCATCACTTGCGGCCTGGCTCTTACCCACAGTCGTCTTCGGGCTAGGTGCTCGCGATCATGTGATCGGTACCCTGGTCGCCGGACTAATCTTCGCGTTGACTCTTGTAGTGACGATGCGGTTCGGGTTGCTGGCCATGATTGCTTCTGTGTTTTTCGCCTTTCTCTTAAATGATTACCCCATGACGACGGACTTTTCGGTGTGGTATGCAGGCTCAACAATCTTTGGCTTTTGTGCCGGCCTCGCTCTGGTCGTGTACAGTTTCTATATCTCTCTCGGCGGACAGCCGGTTTTCAAAGGAGGGCTGCTGCGCGAATGAGAAGTATTCGCATGCACTTCGGTAAGAAGTGCATTAAGAAACGCATCGGCCGCGAGATATCTCTGCGGGTCTTGAAAATGCTTAGGATTTTGGCGTCCCAAAGCATTCCGAGTTGGAATCAGATTATTGCCTGGATGCGGGAGATGGAAACACTTCGCAGAGCAGCCGCTTAGCCTCAAAGTCCCCGGCGTTTTCCTCGCAACCACTGGCAGGCACAGTATCCCAAAATTGATTGGAGTCCTCGTAGTAGATTGAAATACTCGAGGTGGTGCGTTGAAAGTGCTTATGCTACGACTATGATTACCGAGCGCAACCGCGATCCCAATGTGCAAACAAACCATTCACAGCATCCTCGAACAGTTCCGCGAGGAAGCCACTTCAAACCGCGACTTGTGGGGATCGCTTTGAGCGTCTTATCCGCTGCGGCTGGATTGAAAGAGCTTTGGGAGCGCAGGTTAGCCGCTCTGCGGAGGAACCGGGCTACGACGGCGCTCCGATCATGGAGCAGTTGTTGATTCATCAGGTAGTGCTCTGCTGGTTCAGATTGAATCTCGCTGAAATAAGTTACTCCAGCATCGGAAGTCAATCTGTGACACTAACAAAGGCTATGTTCTGGGAAAAACGGCTGTCGGCGGCGCAGAGGTGCCACACTCGCGCTTGTGAGACGCTCGCAAGGATACGAAAACTCTCACGCGATACGCCCACTTTCTACATCTTTCCTTTCATCTTTTTCATCATGGGACCGGCGGCGACTCTCTTCTTGCTCAGCTTGCGCGCTGGCCTGAAGTTGGCCGGCAAAGGGGTTCCGGTATCGGCTGAGTTTACTTCAACAATCTGGCTCTTCAGCGGCCCTAGAATTCCCAGCAGCTCGTCCTTCTCAGTTTGAGGGACACTGAACTTGTCGAGCGTGGCTACAAGATCTTCAACCAAAGCACCAAACTCGCCTTCCGTTACCTTCATGTTCTTGTGCGACTTCTTCATGTCAAGCCCGGTGTAAGTACACGGGCCACCAGTGGCCGCGCATACCTGCTCAACAAGGTGCAGCTTTACGCGGGCAATATCGCTCTTGCCAAATTTCTTGTTGATGCGATCATCGGCGGCGACGCGGCCGACAAAGTCATCAATCACGGCCTTAATGGCGGGTAGTCCACCGAGCCGGTCGTAGAGCGATTTCTTCATCATTGTCTCTTGAGCCGTGGCGGTGACAACCATTGCTCCGAGCACGAAAAAGGTCAGTGCAACCCTCTTGATTTTCTGCATTTTTTGCTCCTTTAGATTAAGAAAGCGACGGCCAGATTTAGCCGTGTGCCCCGCGGCACCACTTCACCGGGGCTTGGGGGACTGATTGAGAACGGTTGTCCAGACCGAAAATAGATTCAGACTCGCGCTATTATAGGAATCGCTATCCAACGCCGGCTCCAACGGCATCGCCGCAAGGTAAAGCAAATTAAATAGGGTAAAGCAAAAGGCAGAAGTGAAAGCACGCAAGCGATCAAAGAGTGGGCACACTCTATAAGCACAAAGCGGAAGCTGTCAATGGTCATTTTGCTCCGGATTGGTTATGAGAATCCGCATTCAGAAACCTGTCCGTGCGACGATGGACGTGATCCCTATGTTAAAATTCTGGAGTGATTTAAATGATGTAGAATACTTCGCGATCATCCTGGGCCTCTCTGAGTGCGCGCAGAGCGCTTTCGTCCCCTAACTCATAAAGAAATCGACTGGCTCGGGTAGTGGGTCAGTTTCCGGTAAGCGCGTTATACGGCCGAGTGGATTCCTTCCGAGTGCGCCGTCACTCGGGCACAATCGCCAAGGCGACAAGGCGGACTACATCTTCCGAATGGCCTCCCGCGATCCCGTCTCATTCTCCACCTGTTTCAACCCCCAAGCGAATGCCGCGAGGGCGGTGTTGCCGTCTTATCTACCACACGCCTGTTGTGAGGACGTGCGCATAACACTGGAGGTCAGGTTCTGGTCAACTCCAATTCCGTAATCTCCGGCGGGGAGCCGAACCGGATGGGGAAGCCGGTGGTTCCGATGCCGCGGTTGACGTAGAGTTGTCCGCCGGCTTTTTCGTACCATCCCCTGACGTAGGGCGTCTCCAGGCGGCTGAGGGACAGGCCGCGGCGGAGGAACTCGAGCGACAACTGGCCGCCGTGAGTGTGCCCGGCCAGGGTCAAGTCGATGCCGAGTTCGACCGCGCGATCGAAGTGGCCGGGCCAGTGGATCAACAGAATGTTGACGGGTATCCGGCATCACCAGGCGCTCGACCACTTTTAAGTCCGGCTGGCTGTCGTCGACGCCGATGAGATTAAGCGTTTCGCCGTGCAATTGGATGGGCGCTCGCTCCTGGCGCAGGATACGTATGCCTTGCGCGGCGAACAACCGGGTGATGGATTCTTCCGTGTGCGTGCTCCTCTCGTGGTTCCCGAGGCAGCCGAAAACGCCGTAGGGCGCACGAAGGCCCGCGAGCGCCTGGACCACTTCGCCTTGCGCCTCGGGGTCCCAGCCGACGAAGTCCCCGGTCAGCACGACCAAGTCGGCTTTCAACTGGTTGGTGATCGTGACGCAACGGCGAATCTGGTCCGCGGGCATGAAGGGGCTGATGTGGAAATCGGAAAGCTGGGCGATGCGAAAGCCCTCGAAGGCTTTGGGCAGGCGCGCCAGCCGGATGCGCCGGTGAGTGACTTGCACGTCGAGCCGGCCGTAGAGAAGCCCGTAGGCCGCGGCCACGAACGGTGTGGCGCTTACCGCAATGGCCGTCTGCTCGAGGAAGCGGCGGCGGGTGGGCGAGGGCAGGGCGATGGCAGCAGGCTTGAGAGCGGCGGCGTGACCTGCCGCAGCCTCGCGCGCGCGACGGTAAACCCAAGCTGCGGCGCGCGTCGCGCGGTCTACCGTCCAGAAAACCATCACCAGGCCGAAGCCCGCCCACGACCCGACCAGCCACCAGGAGAAAGCCCCTACAATCAGAACGCTGCGCAGCCTCGGGTCGGCCGCGCGGGATATATGACCGATTCCAAAGCTGCGGAAGCTGTAAGCGAAGAAGAACAGATAGACAACACCCGCGATGACCGCAAGCCAGGCGGGCCGGGGCTTCCCGGGGATGAATCGTTCCCCAAGGTCAAGGACACGGCGAATCCAGAAAAGCTGGCTGGCAATAAGCATAACGAAGATGGCGAAGAAGAGCAGGGCATAGAAGCGCCCCAACTCGCCGGGGTGTATGAGCAGGAAGGCGGAAAAAGCAAAGACCAACGAGAAAATGATGACGCGCTTGTTAGCTCTGAGGAAACTGATCATCTTTGCCATCTTCGTGCCGGAAATCGTGCCACCAACAGCCCTTAAAAACTAAGAAAGAGGATTAGCACTCGCGGATTAGTGGTGTGCCTGATGTGCCTGATATAGAATCGAAACAAAGAGAAATGCTTATCCTAAGCTGTGCATCTGCCGTCCTAAAAGGTCGGTTCGCTGGTCAGAGCTTTCCAGTAGCAGGTTCGACATGCCGGCGGTTGGGCAAGCCTTAGGATCGTTATCAATTTCGTTCACACTAACACAAAGGAGACACGTCATGAGACCAAAGTCCCGCTTTCGACAAAGCCGTGAGCGACGTTGCATGCAGATTCTCTGGTCAACTGCTAAAGGCTACAGACGTGGAATATGAGGAAGCACGGAAAGTTCACAATGGTCTGATCGATAAGCGGCCGTTGCTAATTGCGCGTTGTCGTGGAGTAGCTGACGTAGTTGATGCGGTTAAGCTTGCGCGAGCGCTGGATCTCGAGGTGGCAATTCGTGGCGGCGGCCATAACGTCGCAGGGCGGGCAACCATCGATGACGGACTTATGATCGACCTGATGCCGATGAAGGGGATTCACGTGGATCCGCAGGCCCGCACTGCACGTGCGCAGGGTGGTGTTACTTGGGCCGAGTTCAATCGCGAAACGCAGTTGCATGGTCTGGCTGTCACGGGAGGTGTCGTTTCTTCGACAGGAATTGCGGGACTCACGCTCGGCGGTGGATTGGGCTGGCTGATGGGAAAGTACGGTCTGGCACTCGATAATCTTCGATCCGTTGAGCTTGTTACCGCCGAAGGCGAGGTGTTGCGGACAGATGAAGAGGAACGTCCCGATTTGTTTTGGGCAGTTAGAGGTGGGGGAGGGAACCTCGGCATCGCGACCTCATTTGAATACGAGCTTCATCCTGTTGGGCCAACGATCACGGGCGGAATGGTCGCGCATCCGTTTGAACGCGCTCGCGATGTGCTTAGGTTCTTTCGCGATACCACGGCATCACTGCCCGACGAGCTCACTGTTTTTGGTGGACTAATTCATTCGCCTGAAGGAGAAAAGCTGTCGGCGATGGTCGCGTGTCACTGTGGCTCGCCTGAAGATGGTGAAAACGCGATGCGCCCACTCAAGGAATTCGGCTCGCCGCTGATGGATACGATTGGTCTAATCTCTTACACTGACCTCAACAGCATGCTAGACGCCGGCTATCCTGCAGGGGCCCTGAACTATTGGAAATCGAGCTTCCTCGAGGAATTGAGCGACGGTGCGATCGACGCAATGATCGAGTGTTTCGGGGCCTGTCCCACACCGATGGGGCAGATGCTGCTTGAACATTTCCATGGCGCTGCAACCCGTATCGCCGTCAGTGACACGGCTTTTCCGCACCGCGCCGACGGCTACAATCTTCTTGTACTCTCGCAATGGATGGAGCCGGCAGAGAATGATCGGTGCAGAGCCTGGGCGAGGCAAAGTTATGGCCAGATGGAGCCTTTTGTCGGCCCAGGGAGGTATGTGAATTACCTGGGTGATGATGAACCTGGCGATCCGGCCGTTGCCGCGTATGGTCCGAACTACAGTCGGCTTCAGGAGATCAAGACTAAGTACGACCCAACCAACTTCTTTCACATGAACCAGAACATTCGCCCGCTGCCGCAAGGCTAGTGTTGATCGATAAGAGGTAGGCCCAAGATCTTCATAACGAGATCAACAAGTCGAAGTAACTGAGAAATCTGCCGTCCCAAAGCACTCCGACTTGGAACCAAATCATAAGCTGGTTGCGCGAGATGGAAACCCTTCGAAAGGCACTGCCTAGCCCATGAAACGAGGCTTTGTAGAGTCACGTACTGGACCCGCATACACTCCCAGCTTTGATTGGAATCACGAGACTGCGCACCTTGACCACACGCAACGGAAGCGATTTAATCGCTTGCTGTAATGAGTCAAGTCGTCATTGAGAACCCAATTATCAATTCGCCGTTCGGTGAGCCGACGCGTCATTTCCGATTTGCCGACGAGGGCATCACTGACGAAATCCTTGACGGCCGCCGAACGAGTTCGTATTTCGTGCCCATCGCGAAGTCCAAAAAGAGGGGTGCGAAGCAGCTTCAATTCGACACCGAGTGGACACAAGACCGAATCGAAGAGAACAAGCTCGTCAATGACATTCGCCGCCGTGTCGCCATGTGGCGCAAGGGCGGTTACCTTGGTGTGACGCCGACCACCGCTCGCCTGATCGCGTATTGGACAGACCCTGACCGCGAGAAGAAACTTTTCTTCTGTCAGAACGAAGCTCTGGAAACCGCAATCTACCTCACCGAGGTCGCAAGGAAATACGGCGATGCCTGCTCAAGATAGAGATCCGCAGCTCCATCACTCACACAATAACGCCCAAGAGGGTTCGCGAATGGTTGGGCGGCTCAGCAAAGAGCCCGAAAGATGGAGTCTTGAAGGGCCGGCTCCGTGAATTGCTGGGCTGAAATTGAAAAGGGCGTCACTGTACTCACCCCAGCAACGCCCAACTTAGGAGGAGCCTTGCAAGTTTCTCTTTGGAAGGTGAAGGCGATGCGACGACCCGCCGTCGACTGCAGCGGTTATTTTCCCCGGCCGTACTTTTTGAGAATGCGCCGGACTTCATCGATGGAAATGGCCTGCATTTCATGGCCGGCGCCATGGACAGTTGTGGCGCGCAGCAGGGAGTTGTAAATGGCTTCTTCGGTCGCTTCGGCGACCACCTGAAAAATGGCGTCGGGATCACGGAACAAACAAGCGGTGGTCAGAAGTTTTTTCATTATTGTTCCTTAATCCTTATACGTTGGCAGCAATCACGGATGCTGCAAATATGAAAAGAACACGTTGTGTGGATCGTACTTTCGTTTGAGCTCGATTAGCTTGCCCCACGCCGAAGGCGAGAAGCATTGCTGCGCTCGGTTCGCTGCGACCGTCAAGTCAGACTCTCCGACATAGTATCCCACCTTGAGAGGTTCCAAGGACGCGATCGTGCTGCGGACCCACGCCCGGTTCGCTGCGTCGTGCTCGGCATCATTCCAGTTCGAGTAGACGCCCACGTGGATCGACGCGAACACCGAGAAAGCCATGTCAGGCAGCTGCGGCCGAACCTGAACCTGCGGAAGATGGAATTCCACCCAGGAGCTGTCTGACGGCGCGGCGAGGATGCTATCGCGCACCTTGTGTAGCAGGTCTTGCGAAGAAGCGTTGGACCACACGCCGTCGCCTGCGTAGCGGGGGCCTGGCCCAGAATTTTCGTTGACGGCCCCGAACACTTCGTCGACCGAGGATTCCCGATTGAGGTGCTTTGACCGAGCGTGAAGACCCGCCGGTTCCGTCTCCAGAGCCTGGAGTGCGTTGCGCGCGTCGGCGACCGTATCGGCGAAGGCCCAAGCCTGGATCTCGATTTCGCGGTTGTAGAAGCTGAACATCAGTTCTGCGGGCACAGAGCGCGCGATCTCGGGGAGCCACGCCGCCACCTTGTCGAAGTCCTCTATCGGGTACACCAGGCTGCTTCGGAGGATCGCCCGGGGTAGCGGGAAAACCTTCAGATGGAATCGCGTCACGACGCCAAAGAATCCTGGCCCAGCGCCCCGCGCGGCCCACAAGAGGTCCGCGTTCCGATGTTGGTCCGCACGAATCAGTTCACCGCGCGCGTCCACGATGTCGAGCGCTTCGATGCTTGCGCACGACGGCCCCCAGTTGCCGTAATTCCACCCAAGTCCCCCGTTGAGGAGAAAGCCGCTTAAACCCACGTTCGGGCAGTGCCCGACTGGGAACGCGAGCCAGTGCGGAGCGAGGTTCGCAATAAACGCTGCGCCTGTCACTCCAGGTTGAACGACGGCCTTCCGCTGCTCCACATCCACCTGGAGTTGGTTCAGGCGAGAGAGATCGAGCAGGACGCCTCCCTGGCGGAGCGCCGCGTTGTGCCAATTGTGACCTCCTCCACGAATAGCGACTTTCAATTTGTGCCGGCGAGCAAAACGAATCGCTTCGCTGACGTCGTTCTCGGAAGCAACATGCACGATCGCATCTGGAAATCGCTCAGGTTTCACGGCGTTCCACGCCATCGTGTGTCGATCACTTTCGTAGTCCGCGCGGCCGCGGACAACGACTCGACCCTTGACGTTGTTCTGCAATTGCGTCCAATCAACGGTTCCGGCTCGTGGTCCGGAATGATTTGAATTGCCGAATGTGCGACCGGCGAGCAGAGCTCCGGACGTACCTGCGATCATCTGCAATAGACTGCGACGTGTTATCGCCATATCCCCTCCTTCCAATCCTCAAGTCCGGCAGCGGCTATCTGCTGCTCAACGACCGGCACCACCGGACGCGGGCCGGACCCTAATGCGCAGCCCGGCGAGTCTGGCTTATCCCACTGCGCAAACAATTTATCAACTCTGGCTGTAACCGACTTGGCAGGTGATGGATTAACACTTGCCGTTTTCTTCTCTTGCCCGAAAAAACTCGGGGCGATGAAAGACACAATTGCAATCGTAGTCACGACAAACAAACAAGCAGTGGTCAGAAGTTTTTTCATTATTGTTCCTTGCGCCCTATAGTTGCATCAAGAGGTAGTGGCCTAATTTCGCTTACCAGCTATTGGCTTGCATCGCCGGGGCAGTAGCCCGACTTCAAATAAGGCCACTACCCATCAAGCGACGAAGCATCTTCGGAGGCATTGGTTTGCTCCTCCCACACTTCCGGGCCGAACCGCAGTCGCTGGCCATGCTGCTGTTCATAGAACTTCGTCAGCGCGGCAACGATTACTGCTGCTGGGGCGAACGCGCCGGATTTCAGGACGGCGCCGCAACCAGCGGCAGCCGCACTTCAACCCGCGTGCCGTCTCCAGGCACACTCTCGATCTTGAGCGAGCCGCCATGCGCTGTGGTGATCTGGCGGGCGATCGGCAGTCCGAGCCCGGTGCCATCGGTCTTGGTCGAGAAAAACGGATCGAGCACGTGCTCCAGATCTTCAGGCGAGATCCCGCCTCCCGTGTCGGTCACCACGATACGCACGTCGGACCCGTCGATCTCGACGGTGACGCTCGCACGGCCACCGGGCTCCATGGCCTGGGCCGCGTTGAGCAACAAGTTAAGTAACAGTTGCTCCAGTGCGATCGCATCGCCCAGAACCCATGCTGGCGTGCTGGAGCTGGTCAACGGGATGAGCGTCGCTCCGTGCTCGGTGAATGTGCTCTCCGCGTTCTGAGCCGCCGCGGCGACGACCGGGCCGAGGTCGAGGCGGCGACGCGGACTGCGACCGCTTCGAGCCACTCGCAGGGAACCCGTCACCGTCCCATCCAGCCGCTTCACATTCTCCAGGGCGCGGGCGATGAGCGGCCGGCTTGGCGCGCCCTCGGCGGTCTTTTCTTCAGCGCGCTGCAGATCGACGCGGACGGCGGTGAGCCCGTTGCGCACTTCGTGGGACAGCGAGGCCGCGAATTCGCCGGCCGCCGCGAGCGCCTGTCGTTTCGAAAGCTCGGCGAGGCTGCGCCGGAGACTCTCCGTCATGCTGTTGAAGGCGGCGGCCACGCGGCGAACTTCATCGGCGCCGCGCCCGTCGACGCGATGATCGAGGCACCTCTCTCCAGTTCGCGGGTTAGTTCCACCTGCTGCACGCTGTCGGCGCCTTTCGGCACTGGTGCCCCGGTCATGATACGCACCGCTTCACCAGCCACCATTTCGTTATGCCAGCCCTCGCCTGCCACCGACTCTCCCACGATGCGCAAACGTACCGGGGCGTTTTGAGTGTCAACAGCCCGTACCGCGTAACCGTCCATTTGTGAGCGATCGAAAGGCGGCAGGTCTGAATCGGCAATCACGTCTTCGGCGAGAAAGCGACTCAACGCGTCCTCAAGCTCGACTCGTTCAGCCGGTAGCGACCGAGTCTGCTCCTTAACGATCAGAATGGCTTCGGCCACAGTGATCATCGAAGTCCTACCTGCAAACTGGTCGTAAATGACGCGGCTTGAGTATACTCCTCAGGAATTTAGATGCGGCTTTCGAGGTTTCAGAATGAGTCCCAGAACCGGGCTATGGAGAGGCAACAATTGCGATAGCAAACTCCGACTGCCTTGGCTCCGCGCATCGCACTTAAAAAAGGATTAGAGGAAGGAGATCATCGCGCGGTTCCAACGCGCCTCACGAGGTCCGCGAACCGGCGATCTGAGCGCAGCCCATCTAACGCCGGATCAGCGTTGAGAAGAATCAGCGAGCCAGAGCGCTCGTCGTATGCCTTTTCGAGCCAGGCGAACGCTTGATCCTTCTCATTCAAACCCGTATAGATCAGCGCTATCTCGAAAGGGCCAACATAGCTCCGCTTTCCAATTTCCTTCAACTCCGAAAGCACCTCTTTTGCTTCTTCTCTCTTGCCGACCACCCCATAAGCATATCCGAGCAGCGCCGTCGAATCCCGTCTGCCTTGGGAAAGGCTGACTGCGCGCTGAAGCTCCGCGATCGCTTTCTCGTGCATACCTTTCTGCAAGTAAGTCCATCCGAGGAGCCGGACCGCCAGATCAAAGTCGGGATCCAGCTCCCGCGTTTTTTGACACTGCTCTATGGCGCGATCATATTGACGGGCGAAGAAATACATCTCCCCGACATCCGTGTTGATGATCAGCGAGAGAGGATCGATCTCCTGGGCGCGTTTGATCTCGGCCAAGCTCTCGTCCGTCCGTCCCCGCGCCAAAAGATAGTAGGCATACCAGTGGTGAGCCGTCGCATAGCTGGGGTTGAGCTCGATGGCGCGCTTGAATTCCCTCTCGGCGCCTGGCCAGTCCCACTCAAAGTGCATTAGGACGAACGCCAGCGAAGCGTGAGCTTCGGCGAGCGTCTCGTCAATTAGTAACGCTTTTTCGGCCGCCAGTTTCGCCCTTGGCATCGCTTCACTCCTTGGCAGGACAGCATTTCCCATCGAGCCCAGCAATGCGTATGAGTCAGCCAATCCCGCGTAAGCCTGTGCGTACCGGGGATCCTTCTCAATCGACTCCTCGAAATATTCTATCGCCCGCTTGTATCCTTCCTCCGTTCGCTTGTTCCAGAAGTAGCGACCTTTCAAATATGCTTGATAGGCTTCAGTATTACTCGTGGGACGTTTGGTCAGCAGCTTTTTTTCTTCGCCAGTCAGCGTCAGCGTTAATGCCTGTACCACCCGTTCAGAGATTGTGTCCTGGACCGTGAAGATGTCTGTGAATTTCTCATCGAAGGTCTCCGACCAGAGCGGCGCATTGTTTCGCACGTTAATCAACTGTGCCGTAACGCGGACACGCTCGCCGGCTCTCTGAATGTTTCCATCAAGCACTGTATCCACACCCAGCTCACGTCCGATGACCATTGGGTCTTGTCCGGGGTCGGTGTACTTGCGCACGGCATTCGTTGGCCGCACGACAACTTGCCTGATGTTGCCCAGTCTGTTTATCAGCGCATCGCTGATTCC
>JACCVY010000119.1 GCA_013697915.1 Blastocatellia bacterium
TGATACATGCCACGACATCGTTTACACGAGGAAGTGCCATGCCATCGTTTACAGTTCTTTGAAAGTTTAGTTTATTTAACGGCTGCAGCGGACTTGTTTCATTATCTGGGCCTTTCTCTTTTAGGAGGAAGGCATGAAGAAGAAACAAGAGCGCGACAGGGAGCATGCGATCAAGTCCTACTTGAAAGGCGAATCGATCACGGCGATTGCCAGGAAGCTGGGTTACTCGCGGCCCTGGGTTTACAAATGGGTTGAGCGTTATCAAGCCAGCAGCGCAGGACATGAGTGGCAGGAAGACGAGCCCAGATGTCCTCATAGTAATCCGCGGCAGATGCCGGGCGAGGTTGTCGAAGCAGTCAAACTTGCGCGACTGCATCTCTACAACCAAGGCCTGTTCTGCGGGGCCCAGGCGATTAGCTGGGAACTGGAAACAATGCAAGTCTCGCCGCTGCCGAGTCTGCGCACAATCAGCCGGATAGTTCAGCGCGAAGGGCTGACGCATCGCCGCACCGGACGTTATGAGCCGAAGGGGAAGCGCTATCCGCAATTGAGTGGTCAGCACGCTAATGACGTACATCAGAGCGACTATGTCGGGCCCTGTTATCTCAGTGGGCCGCTGCGCTTTTACAGTATGAACAGCGTGGACCTCGCGACTGGCCGCTGTGCGGTGACGCCGGTTTTGAACAAGGCTGCGCAGTCGGCGATCGATGCTTTTTGGTCTAACTGGTGGCGTTTGGGCATACCAAAGCATCAGCAGGTAGATAACGAATTGGTGTTCTATGGCAGCCATCGACACCCGCGCGGCATGGGTTGTCTGATTCGCCTTTGTCTGGCCAATGGAGTCGAACCATGGTTCATTCCGATGGCTGAGCCCTGGCGCAACGGCGTGGTAGAAAAGTTCAATGACCACTACCGCGGAGGTTTTCTGAGAAGAGTGGTCATGAGGGGAGTCGACGACCTGGAGCGGGAATCGTTGCTCTTTGAACAAAAACATAACACGCGATATCGCTACACCAAGTTGCGAGGCCGCACTCCGCAGATGGCTCTGGAACAACAAAAACAGCAGCTCCGTTTGCCGGCATCGCCAACGGCGCCGAAACACCCATTGCCGAAGCCAGAGAGTGGCTGTTATCACCTGGTCCGTTTCATTCGCAGCCACGCCGTGTTGGATATCTTCGGCGAGAAGTTCCGCGTGCCTCCAGAAGCCGTTTACGAGTATTTGATTGCCACCATCGATGTGGCCGCGCAAAAGCTCAGAGTCACGATGAATGAAGTGGTTATTGATGAACACGATTATGAGCTGAGATGAATTGTTCCTTTGACTGCTTCAGTCGCCCTCCGGGCTCCTTCAGCAGCCAAAGGAACAGGAACTAAATAACTTTCTGTAAATGATGTCATGGCACTTTTCGGTGTAAACGATGTCATGGCACTTGAGAAGTAGAAACTAACTGGCGGTAGAACGAGGATCGGAGAAACTTCTTGCGTAGTGAGATGGCAATAATGAAAAACTAGTTGGACGTGGCGAGGGGCGGAAGCAATTTAGGTGCGCTAAGGTTTAGCCCTCATTGCTAGCGCTTTGGACTGACCGCCGTTCATCGCACGGCCAGTTGTTTATTTCTCTCTGATCTATCGCTGGATGCTATAATCCGCGCACAGTTCAGTTCAGTCTTCGCCTACACGAGTGCTAAACGGCCGCTTCGGCCCACGCAAAGCTTGCACCAAGGGCATCCGCCAAAACGTCGCTGATCTGCATCACACTCTCTGGGCTGCTTCTTTGAGAGTTATCTTCCAACTCCACGTCTGATATGGGCACACGATCAAGGAGGTCTTTGTGAAATTCGCACGCTTACCTAGGTACATAGTTGCTCTGGTTTTTCCGTTCTGTTTTCTCGCCTCGCTCTCTCCTTGCAAGGCAAAGGTACTGTTGAGAAACGAGAATGCTCATTTCGAGCAGCAGGATGCGACGGTTTCCACCCTCAAACAGGGAGACCGGCTTGAACGCGAGGTCAAAGCCGGTGAAGTACAAACCTATCAAATTCCGCTGTCTGCTGGAGACTACGTTCAGGCGCTGGTTGAGCAGCGCAGTGTGAATATTGCTCTAACGCTCTTTGGGCCTGATCGCAAAAAGCTCGCCGAGATCGACTATCAGAAATTCCGTCAGGGAATCGAGCGGTTGTACTGGGTCGCTAACCTACCAGGTAATTTCGAACTTGAGGTTCGCTCATTGGAGAAGGAAGCCGGAGGAGTTTATGAGATCCGGCTCGCAGAATTACGCACGGCAAGCAACACAGATCGGCTACAAGTCCAAGCCCTTCAGCTCTATTGGGAAGGCTCGCGGTTGGGAACACAGAGGGATGCAGAGTCGCAAAGCAAGCCAATCGAAACATATCAGCATGCCGCAAAATTATTTAAGGAAGCTGGGGACAAGTCCGGCGAAGGCGCGGCATTGCACAGAATTGGGCGAATGTATTCAGAAACACATCAATCACAGAAAGCTCTCGCCTATTTTGATCAGGCTATTCCGTTATACATCCTTGCCGGCGACCGACAGGGCGAGGGCAGCGCGTTGATTGACAAGGGTACGTTATATGGTGACGACGGCAATGCAGAGCTATTTGACGTGGCCAAAGCTTCCGAGCTATACGAACGCGCTTTGCCTATCGCGCGCGCGATCGGCGATAAGGAGTTGGAAGCAAGAACTATCTTCAACACTGCGAAGTTGTACGGTCGTCCGTCAGGTGACTGGCGCAAGGCGATCGATTTGTATCACAGCGCGGTGGCGCCGGGACGGGCTTCCGGAAACCTCAAGATTGTTGCCGGCGCCTTGAACAATATGGGGATGGCCTACTTCGATAGTGGGGAGCCGTACAAAGCCCTCGAAATCTTTGATCAAGCACTTACCACGGTTCGAAGTCTCGGCGATCGACAGAACGAAGCGGGTTACCTTCATAACATCGCCATGGCGTTGTATAGCGTCGGCGACGTTCAGAAGTCGTTGGATGTTCTCGACGGGGCCGAAGCAATCGTTCGCACCGAGAAGCTCTCCTTCATCGAACCTTACACGCGCCATCTCAAAGGTCTGATGTTCAGCGCGTTGGGAGAACATGAACGAGCGATCGAATCTTACCAACAAGGTCTGCTGCTGGCGCGCCAATTTGGGATGCGTAATGGCGAGCGCTCTTTTCTCATGAACATAGGTGAGGCGCAACTTAGAGCAGGCGATGTAATCGCGAATGATGGCACGGCGGAGAGCTTTTTTGGCCAACTCGTTGCAATTAGCGGCGATACGGCAATCGTGGGTGCGTTGGTAAATAACGGTAATAACGGTCTCTTTTATGTCTTTGTTCGCTCCGGCAACACGTGGACACAACAAGCCAAACTAATACCAAGTGACGGTGTCGCTGTGAATTTCCACAGCGGGCTAAGGGCGGCCATCAGTGGCGATAGGGTAGTTATTAACGGGCCAGCCGCCACAATCAATTCAAACATTAATCAAGGTGCTGCATATGTTTTTGTCAGAAACGGCACGACCTGGACTGAGCAGCAAAGACTTACGGCCAGCGATGGCGCGGCTGAGGACCAATTTGGTTCCGTCGTTTCCATTGATGGCGACTCAATCGTCGTTGGTGCGGTGCGAGACGACGTAGGTTCAAACACCGATCAGGGTTCAGCTTACGTCTATATCAGACAGGGGGCGGTATGGACGGAGCAGGCGAAGTTGGTCGCGAATGATGGTGCAGCAAATGGGCTCCTTGGTTCAAAAGTTTCTATTAGCGGCGATACGGTCGCTGTCAGCACGGGTGTTTTTAGTCCCAGCTCGGTGAGCAAGGCTTATGTGTTCTTTCGAAGTGGAACGAGCTGGTCGCAACAAGCAAACGTCTCGGTTTGCGGACCACATAACCCAAACAGTCCCTGTGGGATTCAAAGTGTTGCCGTCAATGGCGATACGTTTATCTTTGGCGATATAGGCGTCAACGTTGGTAATAACACCTTTCAGGGCGCAGCCTACGTATTTATTCGCTCCGGAACAACCTGGTCACAGCAGCAACGACTGACAGCCAGTGATGGAAAAACGGATGACTCTTTTGGGTTTTCTGCGATTGAAGGAAACACGATAGTCGTTGGCGCGCGCGATTCTGCTTATGTTTTCACCCGCTCAGGAAATGTTTGGACTGAGCAGCAGAAGCTTCAACTCAGCCGTGCAAACTCAATGGCCTTCAGCGGTAATACAATCCTTCTCGGAGTTCCCGGCGAAACGATTAATGGAAACACGAACCAAGGTTCGGTCTATGTTTTTGTCAGCCCTACTTCGACGCCGAGTGTCATCCAATTCGACGCCACGAATTATCCGGCTGCTGAGAACATCGGCAGCGTGCCGATTGTCGTTACACGCGCCGGCGATACTTCTGGAATAGCCTCTGTTGGTTATGCAACGAGTGACAGTGCAGGTTTGAACAACTGCAACGTGCTTAACACTGGAGTTGCTTCGTCACGCTGTGATTATGAAACGACCGTGGGGACGTTGCACTTTGCTGCAGGCGAAACTTCCAAAACGATTTCTATTCCACTTATCGATGACTCTTATGCCGAAGGCAACGAGAGTTTTGTTGCGACGTTGAGCAATGCAACGGGCGCTACTCTTGGGTCGCCAACCACGGCAACCATTACTATCAACGATAACGACGCGACGACGGGAACAAATCCAATTGATCAGGCCGGCTCCTTCGTACGTCAGCACTACATCGACTTCCTCAACCGCGAGCCTGATGGCAGTGGTCTGGCGTTCTGGAGCGATCAGATCACGTCCTGCGGCACGGACACAGCTTGCACAGAGATCAGGCGCATCAACGTCTCGGCAGCATTCTTCTTATCGATTGAGTTTCAGGAAACAGGCTATCTGGTGGAACGGCTCTATAAAGCTTCATACGGCAAAGGTGCGGGAACGTCTACGTTTGGCGGAACGCATCAACTCGCAGTTCCGATTGTCCGCCTTATCGAATTCTTGCCGGACACGCAGCAGATTGGACGAGGCGTAGTAGTCGGAGAGCCGGGCTGGGAGACGGTGTTGGAAAATAATAAGCAGGCATTCACGGCAGAGTTTGTGCAACGCCTGCGGTTTACGACGGCGTTTCCGACATCGATGATAGCAGCACAGTTTGTAGACACTCTGAACGCGAATGCCGACAATCCTCTGTCGCAGTCAGAACGCGATCAGCTCGTCAATAGTCTAACTTCCGGCGCAATGACCCGCGCTCAGGTGTTGCGAGCAGTAGCGGAAGATCCGGATCTTAAGAGTGCCGAGTTCAACCGCGCGTTTGTCTTGATGCAATATTTTGGCTATCTGCGTCGCAACCCGAACGACACGCCTGACTCAGATTACAGCGGCTACGACTTCTGGCTGACGAAGTTGAACCAGTTCAACGGAAACTTCGTCAACGCCGAAATGGTCAAAGCTTTCATTGTATCCGGCGAGTACAGACAAAGATTTGGTCCGTAACTATCAGGTAGCTCGGCCGATGGAAATACTCGGAGGCCGGCGTCGCGGAAATACCATTCGCGCGGCCCCTTCCTGTGTTAGCGCGCTAGGTCTACTTTCGAGTCAAGCGAATTTCGAAGAGCTTCGGCCAGAGTTTTCCGGTCACGAAGAGTCTGCCAGTCGCATCGTTGTAGGCAATACCGTTTAAGACAGCCCCTTGGTCGCTCACTTCACCGCGCGCGAGAAATCCCGTCAAATCGATCCAGCCTACCACCGCACCGGTCTGCGGATTGATACGAGCTATCCGGTCAGCGTGCCAGATGTTGGCGTAGATTTCCCGCGCGCAACTGGTCGAAGCATCTAGTCCGAATGAACGGTGGGCGCGTCGGCATGAGGGACGAAGCATTTGCGGCAGCGGGCTTCGTACATGCCTTCGCCGCCGACCGCGACGCGCTCTTCGGATTCGAATGTGCGCTGCGTGTAGTTAGCCGCCTGGCCGCACTTCATGCAGATCGCGTGGGTCTTGGTAATGTACTCGGCGATGGCAAGCAACTGCGGCATTGGTTCCCAGGGCTTGCCGGTGTAGTCCTGGTCCAGGCCGGCGATGATCACGCGTATGCCGCGCTGGGCCAATTCATTCGCCACGCTCACCAGGTCGTTGTCAAAAAATTGCCCCTCATCAATACCAACTACTTCCGTGTCTGCATCAACCTTTGCCAGCACTTCAGCGGCGCTGCGGCTGTTTGCCGATTCATGTCGCATCTCGGAATGCGAAACGATGTGATCGTTTGAGAAGCGCGAATCGACTTCCGGCTTGAACACCTGCACCTTCTGCCGAGCAATTTTTGCGCGCCGCAAGCGGCGAATCAGCTCTTCCGACTTCCCCGAAAACATCGAACCGGCAATCACTTCGATCCAGCCGGTGGTGACACGCGAGTGGTGTGTCGGTTCGCCGTCATTAACTTGTGCTATCAGTTCGTCCATATTGGCTAATTACCCTTGTTTAGAGGCGGCCGTTGCCCGCCACCATATCGAACGAGGGCGACGCCCTCGTCTAAACGCTTTCCGAATAGAGCTTCTGATTATAGAACGGCGCCAGCGCAGCGATTAATGCCACTTCGAAACTCATCGAGCGCGTCACCAGATCTCGAGAGAGAATGCCCCAGGCGCCTTGCCGGCTACGCACGTCTGACACTCCGGCGACTTCATCAATCACCAGCCCGAGTTCGCGACGGCCTTCAATAACTTTCTTGGCGAGTGACGCGGGAACACTAATCGACGGCGTCGCGCCGAACGTTCCATTTTTTCCGTCAGTCGCATAAGCCCACCCGCGCAAAAACGTGTGCCAGTCGCCTTCTATCGAGATGGAATGAAAACCACCTTCCAGACCGACGTAAACGTCAGCCGACCGGCGCTGCGCCTGAAG
Source organism: Blastocatellia bacterium (assembly GCA_013697915.1). Classification (GTDB taxonomy): domain Bacteria; phylum Acidobacteriota; class Blastocatellia; order Pyrinomonadales; family Pyrinomonadaceae; genus PSRF01. Next base: position 6,903 of record JACCVY010000119.1, read on the forward strand.
TAAATCACGTACCGCCAGCGCTCGTTCGCGCGCGCCCTGCATTAACTGCCAATCGTTGAGCGGCATTGCCGGCACGTTTGTTTCGACCCTGCGCGCGATGATGTTCGCTTCCGCCCATGCCGGATCTATTTCCGCTATCCGCGCAAGGCTGCCCCTGACGGCCATGATCTTGGCGGCCCGATCAGAACCTAAAGCGATTGTTTTGGCTTCAGCCGGAGTTTGCGGATTCAAAATTGTCAGTTGGGACAAAGCACTGCCGGATAAACGTGTCAGAGGCTATAACACAGCGGCGCTTTCGGTCAAAAGCAGCGCGCCGAATGCGTCGCTTGACATTAACTATAGCCGATTGCTGTAATCGAATTATTCCGCGCGAGTAGTTTAGAGTACAAGCTTTAGCTTGGCGCTTATCAACGAAAGACAACCCAAAGGTTGGACTCTAAACCGCTTGAAGTTGTTGTAATGTTTGGAGGGTTTCGCGCGTGTCGCTCGAAGAATTAGTTTACGACTGGAACACGGTCGATCCGGCGCTGCTGCCGCCGAAACGTCACATCGGCTTTGACGACGAGACGCTGCGCGACGGTTTGCAGTCGCCTTCGGTTTGCGAGCCCCCCGTCGAGAAGAAGATCGAGTTGGTTCACTTGATGAACGCGCTTGGCATCGACACGGTAGACATCGGCTTGCCTGGAGCGGGCGGCACACACGCCGCGGGCGTCGAATTGATGGCGCGCGAAATTGCCGAAAAAAAATTAAAGATCCGCCCGAATTGCGCGGCCCGAACGCATCGCAACGACATCATCCCCATCGTTGAGATTTCACAGCGCGCCGGCATTCCCATCGAAGCCTGCACCTTCATCGGCTCGTCGGCAATACGTTTCTTCGCCGAAGACTGGACGCTGGATAAGCTACTTAAAATGACCGAAGACGCGGTCACGTTTGCGGTTGGCGAAGGCGTGCCGGTGATGTACGTTACCGAAGATACGACGCGCGCGAATCCGGAAACGATCCGGGCTTTATATACGACTGCGATTCAATGTGGCGCGAAAGCTGTCTGCGTCTGCGACACCGTTGGACATTCAACTCCCGATGGCGCCCACGCTGTGGTTAAATTTGTCAAAAGCATCATCGATGAGCAGGGCGGCGGCATCCGGCTTGACTGGCATGGGCATCAGGATCGTGGGCTGGGTGTCATTAACTCTATCGCCGCAATTCAGGCCGGCGCGGATCAGGTCCATGGTTCGGCGCTGGGTATGGGCGAGCGCGTCGGCAACACGCCGATGGACCAGCTGCTTGTCAATCTAAAACTGATGGGCTGGATTGAAAACGATTTGTCACGGCTGGGTGAATACTGCGCGCTGGCATCGAGCGCTTGCGAGTGGGCCATCCCGCATAACTATCCCGTTTTTGGTCGCGATGCGTTTCGCACCGCCACCGGAGTGCATGCAGCGGCGGTGATAAAAAGCTATCGAAAAGGTGATAAAGAACTCGCTGATCTCGTCTACTCCGGCGTGCCTGCCGGCCAATTTGGACTAGAGCAGGTTGTGGAGGTCGGGCCGATGAGCGGCAAGTCAAATGTCATCTACTGGCTCGAGAAGCGCGGCATTCAGGCAAGCGAAGATCGCGTGACGCGCATCTACGAACATGCAAAACAAGCGTCTGCCGTACTGCCGGAAGAGGAAATAATGCGTCTCGTGTGAACGAATTGGTAAATCGTGAATCGTAACGTAAATGGTGCGTCGGAAGAAACTCGTGACTCAGTTTCACTGTTTCTTACAGATTTCGAAAACACCGCGTGGAATCTTCCAGTTATTCCTTAGCAGCGTTTTTTTTGAACCGCGTTTCTTCCGATTTACGATTCACGATTTACGCTTTACGATTGACCTTTGAGCGTTATGTCTACCATTTTGCCATCGGTGGCTGATCAGGGAATCGGCAGCCTGCTCGAATCGACCACTGTTCAGCGAGCTTTCTCATATTTCGATTCACGCGCCGAGGCCATTACCAAAGAACAAACTCAAATCAATTCCATTCCATCGCCTCCCTTCGGCGAAAGGAAACGCGCAGATTATCTGCGCCAAACCTTTTCGGCACTCGCTCTCACCAACGCACACCTTGATGACGAGGGAAACTGTGTCGCACTTCGGCGTGGCGCTTCAGACCGGCCCCTCTTAGTTGCCAGTGCGCATCTCGATACCGTTTTTCCGGCTGACACTGATTTAACGCTGCGACGCGTGGGCGCGAAATTGTTCGCCCCAGGCATAGCTGACGATGCTTGCGGTTTGGCAGGCCTGGTCGCTATCGCGGGCGCATTGCAATCATGTGAAATTGAAACGGCAGGATCGATTCTGTTCGTCGCTACGGTTGGCGAAGAAGGCGAAGGGAACCTGCGCGGCGTCAGGCATTTGTTTACAAAAAGTGAATGGGCTGGACGCATCGACGCCTTTATCAGTTTTGATGGCGCGGGCCTCGATGGCATCACTAACGGCGCGCTTGGTTCTCGGCGCTACCGCGTAGAGTTTCGGGGGCCCGGCGGACATTCCTGGAGTGATTTCGGTACCGCGAACCCGGTTCACGCGTTAGCCTGTGCCGTTGCCAGGCTGGCGTCCTATCCGGCGCCGACGGATCCTCGCACCACATTCAATGTCGGGCGTATAGAAGGTGGGCAGGGCGTAAACGCCGTTCCCCGGCAAGCGGCCATGGATGTCGATCTGCGATCAACAAGCGCCGATGAATTGCTAAAACTCGATGCGTTTTTCCGTCGTTCAGTGCGCGAGGCCGCAGATGACGAGAATTTCAGAAGGAGCAGCGGAACAGAACCACTAGCTGTGGTAACTGAAATGATCGGCGAACGGCCAGGCGGCGAAACATCAGCGGAAGATCCGCTCGTGCAGTTGGCTTGGGCGGCCACTGAAGCGGTGGGAGGTAAACCCTCACTCAATCGAGCATCAACCGATTCCAACTTACCAATCTCTTTAGGCGTTCCCGCAATTACCTTAGGAGGTGGAGGCACATCAGCAAACTCGCACACTCCCGATGAATGGTACGATCCGAGGGGTCGCGCGGTCGCACTCAAGCGTGCGCTGCTGGTGATCTTGGGAACAGTCGGCCTTGAGGGCAAATAGTAAAAAGTGCTGAGTGCTGAGTAGAAAGCTTTTCTACTCTCAACACTCTCTCAACACTCAGCACTCAGTACTGGTACTCAGTACCTTTTTTAGTTGATGGGAATCGTAATCGTCGTCGAGCCGGCTTTCCCCGCGGGAAATCGTTTTTGTCGCGCGATGCGCAGCGCGGTGGCATCGCCACCCGACGCCTGAGTCACGCGACCTGATTCATCGTACGTTACTGTCACCGCAACTCTTTTCGGCCCGGGTTTACTTACGTCCGATGCAATACTGACAGGCGCAGCCGGCACGGAAGTGGCAGGTGCCTTGTTCAGCAGGGCTGCCGCCTTTTCTTCACGCAGTTTAGCTTTCACTTTGTCATGTTGTCGTTTGGCCGCGAGTGCCGCCTCGTTGTTCTGATCCGTTGGCGCCTCGGCAGGTGCCGGTTCAGAAAGAGTGGGAGCCGTAGCTTGTGGCGCCGGAGTCGTATTTACTTCGCTGCTCGCAACCACCGCTTTCGACCGGTTATACCAACCGGCGGGAACTCCTATAACAGCAACGCTGGCTATCAATGCAAAAGCCACTGCCCCGCCGATCAATACCTTGCGCTTGCCTAAAGCTTCTGTGCCCGCGAATGACAAAAACGACGGCACACGCAAACTCTCCAACTCTTTATTTGAACCCTCATCGTCATAGTCTTCCGTGATTGCCTCCGGCGCGTCATCAACCGAAAAGCCCGACGCGGGAGGAATGCCCTCATCCAATCGACGTAAGCCTTCGAGCACGACTTGTGTCCAGGGTTGATTAATGGTGCGCTCAGGGGCCTCAACTGATCCACTAAACTCAAATTTGGCGTTAGGCAAGGTTAACGCGAAATAAACTGCGTCAATTCCGCGCAATACGCCAACCCGCGCATCGACCACCGAACCTTGCTGCAGATAGAAGTGGCCGGGCCCCTGCGGATAAAGCACTTTGAGCAAACCCGTCTTTCGTTGATTGCAGAAGAATTCGATCAATTCGGAAAGCGAAAGATCGCTGAGGTGCCCTGTTAGTGCCATCGGTGTTTGCTCCTGTATTGGCGGAATTCCCCGCGGATCGAGACGCGCAACTAAAGGCCGCGGTTGTTGCCGAAGAGAAAATTATTGGAAGAGTGAAAATTTGTAGTTGATAAGGCCAGATACTTTCACTGGCTGTCCTGAAAGTTTCGTCGGGGAGAAGCGTGCTCTCAAAGCCGCTTGCACCGCTACATCGCGAAGAGCGGCAGGCCCGGTGGTGGCCTGTGCGGAAAGAACTTTCCCGGTCTCGTCCACAATGACTTGAACGGAAACGATACCGGCCACTCTCATCCGTTTCGCGGCTTCAGGATAGGTAGGCGGCGGCAAACTAACTGCAGTGCCATTAAGTACGCCCCCCGATACTGGTCGCAACATTGGTTTAGGAGTTGCGGGCGGTGGCTCAGAATCAAGTCTCACGCTTACGGATTGAGCACCCGACTCCACGTGATTATTTGCGAGCTCGAGCGAGCTCGTGCTCATCAGTTTGTCCGAACTCATCGCGACAGGTAAAGACTGCGCGGTCTTCGGCGCCTTCACCGAGTTGCTGCTCACCGAATTCGGCGAAGCTGAAACAGGATTATTGTCTGCAGTCACTGGAGCAGCGGCACCAGGCGCAGCCGCTGGTTGGGACATGCGCAGAATATTGGCGTCGAGGTAGTACATGATCGATCGATACGTCACTTCCGTTGGTTCGAATGACAATTTGCCACCTTCGACTACCGCGACCGAGGTCGTCATCTTGTTCCAGTTGCCTGCAAAGTCAAATTCGTATTTATAGGTTTCCTTGCTCAACATCGAACCATCAGCATTCACCAATGTCATCTCGCTGATGTTTCCCTTGTCGTCGTACTTATAGCTTTCCTTGCCGGTAAGATTCGCGCCCGCAATCGGGAAGTACTGGTTCTCGACCTTGTTGCCGCCGACGTCGTAAGCGATCACTTCGATGACAGCGTGTTTTGCCTCGGTTACTTTGCCATTCTCATTTAGCAGTTTCGCAACTTCCGTTCGCACTCTGCGCACTGGTCCCACCAGTCCATCTCTCACGCGATCACTCTCGGGAACTACCGCCGCCGGCACCGGCTGAGGCACCGTTGCTTTTGCCGTTAGATTTGTCTGCGCGAAAGTACTCGAGGCTACAAGGGTCAAAGTGCTTGCAACGAAAGCTAGAGTTCCGAACCGTCTTAACATTTTGATTCACTCCTGAATGACGAGGGATAGCGTTTTGCTTTAATGAGCGTGAGGCTTACTGCGAGGTGAAAATCCCGCCGCAGCAGGCGGCAGAGGCAATAATACGCAGTTTAACGATGTTTGTCTAGGGGCAACATTGGTTGTGGCCGACGATCTTGCTAAGGTTTTGCGGGTTTTTCGGCTGAGGCGGTGCCACTCCCGCCAATAAGGCCGAGGATTTCATCTATAAGCCGGGTGCTGGCATTTCGACTGGTTTGGTCGTTGCACATGATAGAAAACGCAAGAGTTTCTCCTTTTGCTGTGGTCAGGTAACCAGATAAAGAGTTGTCGTAAGTAAGTGATCCCGTCTTTGCCCACACTCGATCGGTCAAACTTTTAAGGCGTCCCGCCAGGGTGCCATCGCGTCCCGCTATCGGAAGCGACTCTTTGAAGACCGCTGCCGATCCGGTCTTGGACATCGCTACCAACAAGCGCGCGCTGGTCTCAGGAGTCACCAAATCCAGCCGCGACAAACCGGAACCATCGTGCAGCGCAATATGCGATGCGGGTACCGCGGCACGCGATAACCACAGGCGCACAACAGCGAGACCTGTCTCGTCATCTCCACGTTCTCTACCGGCCGGCTCAGGCCCGGCAGTCATCTCTCCTCGCTCTCGGCCAAGCGTACGCAAGATAAGTTCAGCATTGAGATTCACACTTTCCTTATTTGTCTTTTTCGCAATCTCGCTCAACGGCTGACTGGTTACGAAAGCGAGCTCGCTCGCCTTAGCGGGATCGAACCTCATATTCTGCGGCGCGCGCGCGTTACGAGACTGAGCTTCACCGCCAACAGCAATGCCGCGAGCTTTAAGTGCTTCAACAAATAGTCGCGCCGCCCACAATGCCGGGTTATGAACTGAAAGACGGGCGCCGAAGCCTTTGCTAGCTGGCGTAAATTCTCCCCACACTTCAAGATTGTTGTCAGAAAGGCCTCGATTTAAGCCGACCGTCGGACGTCCTTCTTTGTCAGCCAGCCCCATGCGGTTTTGCACGACGACATTTGCCTGCGCGTTGCTGACTCTTACAACCGGCTGCTCCGTCCCCTTTTCGGGAGGCACAACATTGACGTCAACTTCGTTGCCGTTGATTGAAAGCGCGCTCGCTTCCGCACCGAAGTACCATTGCAGGTCTGTCCACTGCCAACCGTCTCCCAGCGGATCGCCGCGGAAATAACTTTCTTCTCCGATTACATTGCCATCAATGTGCCTGATTCCCTTTTGATAAAGCTGGTCGGCGAGACCTGCCAGTGATCCTTTGCTGCTGTCGTTGCTGTTCGCCACCAGGTCGGGGGCACCGCGTCCATACAAAATCAAATCGCCATGAATCTCTCCGCCAGTTTCGGGTTGAGCACTCGCATACACTGAGGTGCGCCAGCGATAGTCAACGCCCAACAGATCAAGCGCGACGCCGGTTGTGTAGATCTTCATATTCGACGCCGGGGTAAAAAGCTTGTCGGCGTCGCGCTGATAGATTACGGCACCATCCGCAAGAGAGATGACACAGATACCCCAGCGAGCATAAGCAAACTCGCTGTGATCAATCGTATCGCTAATTTGCTTTGCCAATTCGCTCGGCGCAATAACACTGTCTTTCGTTGCCGAAACTGATGATGACTTTGGCGGCTGTTTATTTGAATCCTTCGCGCCCGTCATGATCGGCCGCGCCAGCGGAATTACCGCAAGCGCGACGAGAAGGCCAAAAAGACCTTTTGCTACCAGTGCCTGGTTTTTTGAAATGCGATTCATTGTTTTCTCGGTTATGGAAGAAATTTGAACGGAGGCTGGAAAACTCTAACGCGCAAACAGAGCGCTTGTCCTGCAGGAAGCGAGAATCGATCGAGTCGCAACATAAACCTCGTCAACGGAAATATCGCTGATGATGTTGTTGTAAATGACGCGATGGCGATCGCCCTGAGGCAGATAACTCGTGGGGGCTCGTTTGTCTAATAATAACACCACGGGCGTGCCAACCGCTGCTGCAACGTGCATGGGGCCAGTGTCATTGGACACGAAGGCGGCGAGCCGGGTAGCGGCCGCGGCAAGTTGGGGTAACGTCAGTTGATCGAGCAGCATTGATGACGAGGGAAACAGCCGTCGCATGTCTTTGATGAAGGGTTGTTCTTCAGGACCGACAAACACCAGAACCTTCACGCTGTCGTTTCTGATCAAGTAATCTGCCAACTCGGCAAATTGTTCCAATGGCCAACGGCGGCTGGAGTGACCCGCGCCCGGGAACAGCCCAATCAACGGCACGCCTGCGTCTGCTCTTGCTTTCCTTAATATTTTCTCAACGGCCGCATCGTCGCTGGGTCGCGTTTTGAGTTTCGGAAAGCGCTCCGCCGTTTTTATCTCCAGGGGAATCAAAACATCAAGATAGCGATCGATCAAATGGCGCTGGCGATGGTCGGTTTCGACGGGCGGGGCGGGCCGAAAATTTGCGAGGTAGTCCAAAGATCTTCCCGGCCGGCGGGCGTAGAGTCGCTTAGGCGCACCGGAGAGAAAGCCCAGCAGATTTGTTTCGGAAAGACTGTGAAGATCGATGACGAAATCAAACTTTCGTCGCCTTACATCTTTGACGATGCCGAAAACTCGCATGATAGACAGGGGTGTAAAACCATCGCGCAAGCCGACGCGGTCAACAACCAGCGTCTCGTTCGCGTATCCGGACATGTCGACAATCTCGGCCCCTGGCTTTCCCACCGCGACTGTAATTCGCGCCGCCGGGAATCGCTTTCGAATCGCCTGCAAAGCCGGCAAGCTCAACACAACATCGCCGAGCTGACCGAAATCGATAACCAGAATATTACGCGGATCAAACACTCCCAAGTCTTCCTATTCAAGCTCTTTACTTTGATCAATTTGGCTGGCGCAGATCACGTCCCGTCATCTCCTCCGGTTTTTGTGCTCCCAGCAAAGCCAGCATTGTTGGCGCCACATCTTCGAGTGCGCCTTCCTCGCGTAGTTTCACGCCCTTGGATTCGTCATCAACCAGGTGAAATGGAACTGGATTACTCGTGTGCGCGGTGTGCGGGCCTCCCGTTTTCGGATCGATCATTAATTCAGCGTTACCGTGATCTGCAGTTATCAGGCTGATGCCCCGCTTCGATTGGATTGCTTTCGTAATCTTCCCCAGGCAAGTGTCGACATACTGGCAGGCCTCAATCGTCTTATCGAGCATGCCGGTATGGCCCACCATATCGGGGTTCGCCAAGTTCACGATGAATACGTCGGTCTCCTCTTCTTCGATCGCACCCAATAGTTTGTCGGTGAGTTTGAACGCCGACATTTCGGGTGCCAGATCGTAGGTCGCGATTTTTGGCGACGGCACCAGCAGTCGTCTCTCGTAAGGAAACTCGCGCTCACTGCCGCCATTGAAGAAGTAAGTGACGTGCGCATATTTTTCCGTCTCGGCCATGCGATAGTTGCGAATGCCCAAACTTGCAAACACATCGGCAAGAATATTGACAGGCTGGTCTGGCGGGAACGCCACCGGCAAGGGGTAAGTCTTGTCGTAAACGGCAAAGCACACAAAATGCACGTGCGGGCGATTAGTAACCGTAAACGCATCGAAGCCGGGAACAGCCAACGCGCTGGTAATCTGGCGCGCGCGATCGGCACGAAAGTTAAAGAAGATGACGGAGTCGCCATCTTCAATGGCCGCAACCGGTTCACCGCTTTCGCGAGTTACAACAATCGGCTCGACAAATTCATCTGTGATGCCATGCTCGTAAGACTGTCTAATCGCCGCTAATGGATCCGAAGTGCGCAGGCCTTCGCTTTTCACCAACAAGTTAAAAGCGCGTTCGGTGCGTTCCCAACGTTTGTCGCGGTCCATCGCAAAGTAGCGTCCAACCACCGTCGCAATTTTGCCGATGCCAATCTCGTTCAGTTTGTCCTGCATGGCGGCGACGTACTTTTCAGCGGACGACGGCGGCGTGTCCCGCCCATCCAAAAAGCAATGGACGAACAGTCGTCGCACTTCGCGTTCTTTCGCCAGACGCAAAAGCGCATAGGCATGCTCTTGTGAAGAGTGGACCAACCCATCGGAAACCAGGCCCATCACGTGCAGGGCGCGGTCGTGTTTCACGGCACTGTCAATCGCAGCATTCAATGACAGGTTATTAAAGAACTCGCCTGTCTTGATTTCATGGTTAATGCGTTCAACATCGGTGCGCAAAATGCGTCCGGCACCCAGGCAAAGATGGCCAACGTTGGAATTTCCCATCACGCCATGCGGCAAGCCCACACATTCGCCTGACGCTTGAATCAGCGTGTGTGGATAACTTTCGGTGAGTTCGCGGTAATGCGGCATTTCAGCCAGCGCGATCGCATTGCCCTCGCGCTCCGCGCGATAGCCAAACCCGTCAAGTACGATGAGCGCGAGCGGACCTTTCTTATTCAAACGACAGCTCCATCCTTGATTTCACTTTTCAGCATTTGGTTTCCAGTAATCCGGGCTTTCCTGCATGTTCGGATCGGGCCGTTCCATCCACCGTTCGGGCCGGTGAAGCGGAATGAAACCGAATTGCGCATATAAACTGTGCGCATCTTTTGTCGCCAGGACCCAGCGGCGAAAGCCCTGCAACTCAGGATGCGCCAGTATCACTGCCATTAACCATTTCGCCAAACCACGGCCACGGTGTTCCGGAACTACAAACACATCGGCGAGCCATGCAAAGGTTGCAAAGTCTGTGACCACGCGAGCGAAACCAACCTGCTCAGTTTCTCTGTAGATGCCGAAACAGAGTGAGTTATCAAGCGAGCGTTTTACAACTGCAACGCTGCGGCCAACCGCCCAGTAAGTCTCTGTGGAAAGAAATTTATGAATGAGAGCGACGTTGAGGCGCAAACGGTCTGTCGTAATGAAATACTCGCCGCGTTCCCAGGATTCGACCATGTTCTTGGATGGACTGTTATGCAGGTATTTCGCGCCGTAGGTAGAAAAGTAAATCAGTGGATGGGGGTGCAATTCCTAGTTGGCGGATCATGCCAACCACCTGGCCACGATGTAAGGTCGCATGGTTAGCGACGTGTTGCATCTGATCTACCAGCCGCATTGAATTGGGATCGCCGTTGAGAAGAATGAAGGAGAGCTCGGCGCTGAGTCGCGCTTCATCGAGTTCGCTGACGAAAGCAGCACGTCGTTCGACAAGTTCACGCCAGCGAACATCCAAGGTCGTGAGGTCGGAGCACGATTCTGTGTTCCAAATGGACCAGGCTTCCTTACCAGCCGGCGATCGGCCGTGCCATCGTTCCAGCCAAATCCATTCAGCGCCCGCCATATGCACGAGCGTTCCGAAAATTGAGCTGTGACTGATGTTAAAGTCGCGCCGCAGGTTTTCGTCGGCAAGGTTTGCGGCCGCGTCGAGCGCCAGAGCATTGGCCCACTCGGTGTAATCAAACAGCCGTGTGATGTCTGCTGGATTCATTATTGGTTTGAACCTGAAAAGCTGAACGTCCAGGGAAGCGTGCCGCTCCGCGGAGGTCTTCTTCAATTCGGAGAAGTTGGTTGTATTTGGCAATGCGGTCGGTGCGCGAAAGCGAACCAGTCTTGATCTGTCCGGCGTTGGTTGCCACCGCGAGATCGGCGATGAAAGGATCTTCTGTTTCGCCCGAGCGGTGCGAAATGACTGCGGTGCGGCCATTAGTTTTGGCCAGCTCGATGCAATCAAGCGTTTCTGTCAGCGTGCCGATCTGGTTGACTTTGATCAGAATCGAGTTGGCAACCCCAAGCTCAATTCCCTTGCGCAGAAACTCGGTATTGGTAACAAAAAGATCGTCGCCAACAAGTTGCACGCGTTGGCCGAGCTGATCAGTCAAAGTTTTCCAACCGTCCCAATCATTTTCCGCCATGCCGTCTTCGATGGAGATGATCGGATATTTCCGGCTCCAGTCGTCCCAATAGGCGACCATCTCGTTGCTCGACAACTTTCGCTTGTCGCTTTTCTTAAAAACATACGAACTGCCGTCGTAAAACTCGCTGGCTGCGGGGTCAAGTGCGAGCAGGCAATCGTTGCCGGCAGTGTAACCCGCCTGCGCGATCGCCTCGAGGATCGTCTCGATGGCTTCTTCGTTTGAACGAAGATTAGGAGCAAAACCACCCTCGTCGCCGACGCTGGTGGTGTAACCCTTCTTCTGCAAAACATTTTTCAGCGTGTGAAAGATTTCGGTACCGATGCGCAGGCTTTCACTAAAACTCTCAGCGCCTACAGGAACAATCATGAACTCCTGAAAGTCGACGTTGTTATCCGCGTGCGCGCCGCCGTTTATGATGTTCATCATCGGCACCGGCAACGTTCGCGCGTTTGGCCCTCCAAGATATTTGTAAAGCGGCACTTCAAGATAGGCCGCAGCGGCGCGTGCAGTCGCCAGCGAAACCGCCAGGATCGCATTTGCGCCCAGCTTCGATTTCGTTGGCGTTCCATCCAAAGCAATCAGCGCGTGATCCACTTCGGCCTGGTCCAAAGCATCGAGTCCGGCAATTTCGGGGGCGATGATTTCATTTACATTGCGAACTGCGTTAAGTACGCCTTTGCCGCCGTAGCGTTTCTTATCGTCGTCGCGGAGTTCCACCGCTTCGTGTTCGCCTGTCGAAGCGCCTGACGGTACGGCGGCTCGTCCCACTTCACCACCGGCGAGAGTCACTTCCGCTTCGACTGTCGGATTACCACGAGAGTCTAGAATCTCGCGGGCGTTGATTTCCTCAATCCAACTCATGATGTCCTATCCATTCCATGAAGCTCTGCAATCGCGGCTCTGAAGCGCGAACACTTTATCACCAGGCCGGCCGGTAATCGAAGCATCGTAAAGCGACTTACCCGGCCGCGCGCGCGTCTTCGACATTTGCGTCGGCTGAAGATTCAGTTTCGGCAGCCGGCAGGTCCAGGCGCACCCTAATCACGCGACGTCGCTCAACGCGATCGATTTCAAACTTTAAGCCATTGTATTCAATTTTTTCACCCGGCTTGAGCACATGACCTGCTTCAGTCATCAGAAAACCGGCAATAGTTGTATAACCTTCCGACTCGGGCAGATTCAACTTTAGCCTCCGATTCAAATCCCGCACCGCCAGGCCACCTGCAAGGATATATTTCCTATCTCCGGCTGGAGTGATTTGTTCGTTGACTTCTTCATCATGTTCGTCAGAGATATCGCCAACAATTTCTTCCAACAAATCTTCAAGCGTGATTACGCCCTCCAGGCCGCCGTGCTCGTCTACGACGAAACCGAAATGCGCCTTGGCTTTTTGCATTTGCCTGAGCACGTCTTCCAGTCGGGCGGTATCGACGACATACAAGGAGGGTTGCAGCACGTCCTCAAGGCGAAACCTTTCCGGACTCAGCAGGTAAGGCATTATGTCTTTGCTATGAATAAAGCCGATCACGTCATCGAGCGACTCGCGATAAACAGGCAGACGCGAGTAACGATATTGATCGAAAGCTTTTGTGATCTGGGCCAGCGAACAATCGCTGGGGATGGCAGCCATCTCCGTCCGCGGGACCATCGCCTCACGCACCAGGGTGTCGGAAAACTCAAAAACGCGATGAATCAAGCGTCTTTCTTCGGCGCGCAGATAACCACTCTCACGCGCTACATCCACCAGTTGCCGCAGTTCTGTTTCCGTGTAAACCGAAGCGTGGTCCAAACTAGATCTAAGACCAATCAATCTTCCCAGCTTGCTGCCGACGGCATTGAACAACCAAAGCGGCGCGCTAAAGATCCGCGCGAATAGCTCCAACGGGCCGGAGGTAAACATCGCCACGCGCTCGGCACGTTCCAAAGCAATCATTTTCGGCATTAGCTCGCCAAGCACGATATGCAGAAAACTGATGATAGAGAACGCAATTACGATCGCCATTATGTGCGTCAGGTAGCCGGCGCGTCCTTCGGACGCAATACTCAATGCCAAAGGGTAAAGCAAATCGGCAATGGTCGGTTCACCAATCCAACCAAGTGCGAGTGACGCGAGCGTGATTCCAAGCTGCACGGCGGAAATAAACGTAGTCGGATTGTTCAAAAGACGCAGTGCTGCTCGCGCGTTTTTGCTGCCTGCGGCTGCACGAGCTTCGACACGAGCGCGCCGCACCGAAACCAGCGCAAACTCAGAAGCTACAAAGAAGCCGTTCGTCGCCACCAGCAGTACGACGCCGATCAGTTTTAGAAAAATCATCATAGAAGCAGCGCGGGTGGTAAAACTTTCCGCTGAAAATTACAGGTGAGATTACTGCCAGGTTCGTCCATCGATAAAGGCGGAACTGATTCGATAGGGAAGTATACCACGTGAGCCAGGGCCGGCTGAGTACGCGCCGAGAACGCCCTCATGCTAATACGCGGAAAGCGCGGATTTTATTGAAGTCGAAAGGTTTTTTGAACAATATGCGCCGTCAGTGGCCGGCCGATGCGGCAGCGGCGCGGGCGCGCGCTGGCCGACGATCGTGTTTCGCACAGGCGCGTGTCAACGCTTCTTCCACGCGCGGTTCGATGTTGCATTCGGGCTGGCGGCAAACCGCGGCAAGTTCGGAAATCACCAGATAGCGTGAGCGCTCGAGCATGCGTTGTTCGCGAAATGAGAGTGGCTTTAGATGATTGAGGTAGGTCAGATGCTTTAAGACGTCGGCAGCTTCAAAGACGTCGCCGGTCCTCATCTTCTCTGAGAAGTCTTTGAAACGATCTTTCCAGTCGTGGGCGGGAAAAGAGAAATCATCCGCCAATAACTTGAAAAGCATTTCGCATTCGCCTGAGGAAATGGGCGAGCGCAAACCGACTTCAGAAGCGTTTGAAACAGGCACGAGCACAAGCGAATTGTTCGCTGCAAGCCGCAGCGTATAGAAAGGGAGTGAGCTGGCGCCTATTTGCTTCTGTTCAATCTGTTCAATGGTTCCGATTCCGTGGTTCGGATAAACGACTTTCTGGCCGACTTTGAAGCCCACCGCAACACCTCCATTGATTTAGAAAAATCAGACTGCGCCGCACGCGCGGGTCTGGGGAAATCCGAGCGACGCAGTTAACAGCGCCGGGCCCTATTTGGTAAGTGGTTCGAGTCTAGCAAGCGGTCTTACGTAGCGTCAAGCCATTCCCGATCATCTCTTCCAAGTGAAAAGCGGAACAAACTCCGCTGCTAATTTTTTTGCGACGCCGGCGAAACCGGCAATTGATAGTCAGCCACATTCTGGCAAGGCTTAAATTCAACCAAAAGTTTTCCAGCTTCCGCCGCGCGCCGTAGCTGTGCGCGCGTTTCCGCCTCAGCGGGAAATCGCAGTTTGATCTCAGATCGTGTTTCGTTATTCCGCGTAACTTGCCCAAGGGCCCAATAACGGCCGGGTGGCAAATTGTTCAAGGCAAACGCTCCATCCGATCCAACTTCGCTTGCAAAAAACCTCAACACATCTTCTGCGCTCTCTTTTTCTTCGGGAACCAGATAGACAAGTAGCTTTGGTGGCACACTCTGTCCTCTCTCAAGCTTGACGCTCCCGCGAAGCGATGCGGCTCCTTCCGCGCATCGTACGTACGACGAGTCCGGTAACGTCCTGATCGACTAACTGAAACTCCAAAGCGTCTGCGCGAAGTTCAGAGTTATCCTGTGACGTCAGGTAGATTGAATACTTTCCCGGAGGTATGTTTTCGAGTCGGAATTCGCCTTTCTGATTCGAGATAGCAGAAATCGGTACAAAGGAGTTGCGTTCGTCGTTCATTTTCTGCAGAGCAACGCGCAGGCCGTTGATTGGTTGGTTCGTCTCGCCATTGACTATTATTCCCGTGGCAACAAAACCGGGCAGCGCGCGAGTCACGACGATATCGATATTAGTCGCTTGGTCGCCTTCCGCCAGCTCAACAATCTTCGCTTGATCCGCGTTCGTGATGTTGGGATAAAAAACTGGCTGGTACCCAGTTTCACCCGGAGGTCGGCCTCCCATAAAACCGTCGTCTGTCTGACCAACAGCAACTTTGTAACGTCCAGCCCGCAGTCCAAACATTCGGTAACTCCACGATCATCCGTTTGAAACAACATTCGAGTCGGATAAAACGATCGTTGATTCGGCTGGTCCACAAAGATCGCGCTTACGCGCTGTTCTATGACGGGACGACCGTCGGCCTCGGTGACCTTCCCGGTAATTACGCAACTACGCACCATCGTAAAGTTGATGTCGTCTACACTCTCGCCTTCTGACAGAAGCAACGGGGTGCCCATTTGGCTAATCGGATTGGAATCGGTCAGCACGAACAACGACGACATCGGTGCAACGTAGTAAGTGCCGGGCGGCAAATCAACGATCCGGTAATTACCGTCGGAATCCGTCACCGCTTTATGAGGGCGCATTGAGGCTGAGTAAAAATTCTTTGGGTTGCGCAAACCCACAAGAATCCCGCCTCTTCCCTTGCCACCCACCGTAACGCGTCCCGAAACACTAGCTGTTGAAGTCTTCTTTGCGGTTTTCGTTTGGGAGTACGAGAGCGAAGGTAGGCCGACACAACAAGAGAGCATTACCAGAACGATTGTATTTCGAGTGAGGGAACTCATAAGACTAGTCTTGCCGGTTTGCACTTGCGCGAAGGTCTGCATTATACGGGAATCAGGCAACCCATGTCTGCAAGCAAGACAATGCAGTTGTCACTTTACAGATCATCCTGCTAGGATCGACTGCCGAACCGGTACTAACTGATGTCAGCGTCATCACTCGGTCAGGCATTCGCATACTGATAGTTTTCTTCCTGAGCTTTCGTTTTCAGACGCAATGGCCTTCCTAAAAATTACCGATGCAAGTGGCAGGCAGTGGCAATACGATTTTGTGCCATCGACTGTGTGCTCGATAGGCCGTGCACCCGACAACACCGTCGTGCTGGATGATCCGCGCGCGTCGCGTTATCACGCGCACATAAAAACGGGCGACGACGGTTCGTTTACGGTGGTTGACGGGGCGCTGATCAACGGACAGTTGCGGCGCAGTGCAAATAAAGTTTTCGTCAACGGCGGGCCTCACCTCGAGCACCAGTTAAAGAATGGCGATCGCATAACTATTGGCGCCAGCACTCTGCGTTTTGAACAACAGGCAGAAGAGCGCACCACGGACGTGCGTTACGACGACAAACCGCTCGGGCACACGCAACTTCTCATCTCTGCCAATGATGTCATGCACACCGTGCTTCACGGCAAGACCGAGATTCCGTCCACCTCGCAGGCTGCATCATCACCGGAGCGGGACAAGGTACTGGAAGCGTTACAGCGAAAGGCAAACATACTTAGCGCGCTGTATGAGATGAGTAAGACGCTTGGTTCAGTTTTCGATTTGGAAACGATCTTTGCTAAAGCCACCGACATTATCTTTCGTTCAACTCCAGCTGACCGTGTGGTTGCCCTGCTCGCTGAAGGCACCGGGAAAGAAAATCCCGAAGACGTGGTTTTAAACCCGATAGCGACGCGAGCGCGCGATGAAAGTTTGAATAATCACGCGCGCAAGCTGACCATTGGCCGCACCATAACTCGAAAAGTGATGAGGGATCGGGTCGCTTTGCTCTCCCAGGACGCTGCCTCTGACGAACAATTTGCCGGCGTTGATTCAATCGTTTCCCAGGGCGTTCGTTCCACCATTTGCGCGCCGCTGGTTGGCGAGTCGCGGGTTCATGGCGCCATCTACGCGGACCGGCTGGATCCATTTGCGGCTTTCAAACCAGACGATCTGGAGCTGATTAGCGCGGTTGCGGCGCAGACCGCGATCGCCGTCGAAAATGCACGCGCGCACGAACGCCTGGCGCGCGAAGAAGTTGCCCGGGCAAACTATAGCCGGTTCCTGCCTGAATACGTTGTGAAGCAGATGCTCGAGAATCCCGAGTCGTTCAAGCTCGGCGGCGTCAATCAAACGATCACGATTTTGTTTGCCGACATTCGTGGTTTCACGCGTATCTCGGAACACGCGCCGCCTGAAAAAATTGTCAACCTGCTCAACCGTTATTTCTCTGCCATGACCGATATCATCTTTGCACACGGCGGCACGCTCGATAAATATTTGGGTGATGGCTTGATGTCACTTTTCGGTGCCCCTACGACAACTCCGGAAGACGCTTCGAACGCTCTCAACGCTGCGGTCGCAATGCAGCGCCGCATTCTCGGCATCAACATGGAACTGCGTCAGGAGGGGTTACATGAAATCGGCGTCGGCATTGGCCTACACACCGGCGAAGTGACGGTGGGCTACATCGGATCTGAACGTCGATCGGAGTACACCGCAATCGGCGATGCCGTCAACACGGCTTCTCGTTTGGAATCGAATGCGAAAGGCGGCGAGATTCTGGTGAGCGATGCTACCGCGAAAGCCGCCCGCAGTAGATACAAACTAAAACCTCGCGAACCCATCAGCGTTAAGAATCGCCAGCAGCCCGTCATTTTGTGGGAAGTTGATTGGCAAAAGGCGAGCGGCGCATTTTAATTTTGTCTTACCTGCCGTTATGCCGCTCGGTCAGTTATTCACCCGCCGCATCACGATAGCCCGCATCTACGGCATTCCTGTGCGCATCGACTATCGCTGGTTTGCAGTTGTAGCGCTGAGCATTTGGCTGATAACGAGCAATCTGCAAAGCCACTTTATTCAACTAAGCAACGTTCGTTTGCTTCCGCTTGCTCCCCTTTCTGCCTGGGTGCTCGGCTTCATTACCACCACCGGTCTGTTTCTTTCGGTCTTCGGCCACGAACTCTCGCACGCTTTAATGGCGCGAGCCGAAGGAATTGAAATCGAAGAGATTGTGCTGCATCCGTTTGGCGGTTTAGCCCGGCTGAAAACAGAGCCGCAAAACCCTCGTGCGGAATTGCGCATTGCAGTTGCCGGCCCAGCGGCTAGTTTTCTTTTTGCCTTGCTCGCTTTTGTGGGAACGAAGATCGCGGCATTGGGAAACTACAATGCAACGGTCGTGGTTTTCTTTTTGATTGCCTGGGGAAATCTGCTGCTGGCCGTCTTCAATCTTTTTCCCGGTTATCCGCTGGATGGTGGTCGCGTGTTGCGCGCGCTGTTGTGGCACAGAAGCGGCAGCATTAAGGAAGCCACGCGCATGGCGGGGATCTGCGGCATTCTAATTGGCGGCATGCTGATTCTGTTTGGTGTTTACATAATGATTGCGCCGAGCTGGAGACCCTCGCAACCTTACTTTATGGGTGGCTGGTCCATCCTCGTCGGTTTGTTTCTGCTCGATACCGCTGCGAAAGTCGTTAGAGGCGCGCAAAACACGCGACTGTTAACGGCCGGCGATGTTATGTCGCCTCCAATCGCGATCGATCCGGAAATGACTGTTACAAGACTGATCGACGAAGTGTTGCCGCTGCATCGACAAACAAGTTTTCCGGTGGCGGTGAATGGTCGTGCACACGGGATTCTGGCGCTGGAAGCTCTAAAGTCTCTGCCAAAAGAAAAATGGCATACGACGCAAGTGAAAGATGCTATGCGCGGCATCAACCCGCAGTTGTTTGTTGAGACTTCGGTAATACTCGAGTCTGCGAAAGAGATGATGATAGACAACGGAATCGGCTCTTTGGTGGTGGTCAACAATCAAGGGGAGCTGGTAGGTTTTCTGCAAAGCGGAAAGATTATCAAGCGCTCGAAAAAAATCGTCCGCAGCAGCGTCAGGCGTTCTTAGTCGCCTTCGTTCCTCGGCTGTTCAACTTCTTCCTGACTAACTCAATCCATTCGACACCTTGACCGGCACGAATTCGTAACCGAAACGCCATTGCCACGCCTTTCGTTTTTCGCGATAATCCAGCGGGGCTATTATTTCATAGCTAAAGGAATCATCGATGCTGGCAGTAGTTGGAGCGCTCTTTGCAAATGCGCTGATTGCGGTCATGAAGCTCGCGGCAGCATTCATCACCGGCTCGTCGGGGATGATGGCCGAGGCGCTACATTCCATAGCGGACACGACCAATCAAGTTTTCTTGTTGCTTGGGTTGCGTTTTTACCAAAGGCCGGCTTCCAAGAAACATCCTTTTGGCTACGGGAAGGAACGTTTTTTCTGGTCGTTCATCGCCGCTATCTTCATTTTTGGGGTGGGTTCGACTTATGCCATTTATGAAGGCGTGGTGAAACTGAAACACCCGCATGCTCCCGAAAATCTGTTTTGGGCGTATCTGGTCCTGGGGCTTTCGTTCTTGTTGGAATCGGGGTCGATAAGTCTCGCCATATATCAGGAAGTGAAAGAGGCGCGCGCCGAAGAGTTATCGTTCTTTCAATATTTGCGCGAGTCGAAAGACCCGACCGCCAAGACAGTGCTCTTTGAAGATTCCGCGGCCTTACTCGGTATCTTGATTGCCGCGACCGGGTTATTTCTGACTGAGCATCACGCCGGACCAGGCGCCGGTTCGTATTGGGATGGGCTCGCCTCAATTCTGATCGGCATCGTGCTGGCAATCGTAGCTTTTGGGTTGGCGCGCACCTCTCGCGCTTTGTTGCTTGGTGAAGCCGCAAGCGCGAAAACCGTGCAAGCGATAAGGAAAGCGATCGAAAGTCATCCGAACGTAGTTAAAGTGGTTGAGATTCTAACTATGCACCTGGCTCCCAAACAGATCTTAATCAATGCGCATGTAAACCTGCGTGACGACCTGGTGACGGACGATATCGAAAGAACTAATGAAGAGATAGAAGGTTTAATCATGAAAGCCGAGCCGAAGGTTGCATTGATCTTTCTCGAGACGGCGCACAAGGGCCATAAGGTCGGTGCGAAGAGAAAAGTTGTTCCTGAGCCTGTTGCCTAGATGTAGAGGATTTCGATTACGGTTTGGTAAAACTAAATTGTCGCTGCTGAATCGAAAAAATCAAATCCGGGGTTTTAAACCAACTAATGCTTTTACTACTGCCATACATGGAGTATCTGGGAAGACTTGCTGAGCCGCGCAACCTCGCGGATATCGTGCTCGTCTTCTTGCTTGTGTATGCAGTTTTAAAGCTCGTTCGCGGAACTCGCGCCGCCCCGATGGCCGCCGCCCTAGGCGCTTTCGCCCTCCTTTACTGGCTCGCTGTAAAAGAAGATCTGGCAACTCTGGAATTTGTGCTGCGCAGTGGCTTGCTCTACATCGGCGTAGCCATCATCGTGCTCTTCCAGGCAGAAATCCGGCAAGCGCTGATTTCTTTTGGGAATCGTTTTCGCATGCCTTTCACCCAAAGACATCTGGGACAGTTTGGCGAAGGTGTCTACGATGAAGTTATTCTTGCGGCCACGACTCTCGCTTCGACCAAGACCGGCGCCCTGATCGTAATTGAACGCAACGTAGGACTGAAGAACATCATTGATGGCGGCGTGAAGCTCGACGCCGAACTGAGCTACGATCTGTTGATCAGTATCTTTCATACTGAATCGCCACTGCACGATGGCGCCGTGATCGTGCGCCGGCATCGGGTAGCGGCGGCTTCGTGCTTTCTGCCACTGACACTCAACCCGCGTCTTTCTCGCGATCTGGGCACGCGACATCGGGCGGCGCTCGGTGTCACGGAAGATACGGATGCTGTGGCAGTGGTTGTCTCAGAAGAGTCGGGTCTGATTTCATTCGTACAGCACGGTGAAATCAAGCGCGGCCTGGATGCGCCAAAATTGCGTGCTGTCATCTCGCAGGCGCTGGAAATCTCGACGAAACGCGAGAAAGCACGAGAGCCGAACAAATCGCCAAACCCGGACGCTGAGACTGAAGAAGTACCTTTAGTTTGATCTCTCGATCGAACAGTTCCGTAAAGTTGCGTTCCCAACTTCGTAATCCGAAGCCGGTTATGCCTTTTCAAGACATTGACGACGAAGTCGAAGTAACCCCGATCTCAAGAGCGCCGTCGGCCCTTGAGAGAGGTTTGCGCAAGACGTTTCTTGAGGACTGGGGTCTGAAATTGTTGGCCCTGGTTATTACGCTGGCTCTTTGGCTGGCCGTGACCGGGCAGAACAAGCCGGTCACGCTGCGCGTTTCCGGCGTGCAACTAAATTTTCTAAGACACGAAGGGTTGGAAATCAGCAACGAACTGCCCTCCACGATTGAAGTCGTGCTGACGGGCAGTCCAGCCAAACTTGATCAGATTCGCCCACGCGATCTGATGGCGACCGTGGACATCAGCGATCAGAAGCCGGGCGAACGAATCGTGCGCCTGTCGCGGGATCGAGTGCAAATGGATTTGCCCGAGGGGGTCAGCTTGCAGGGATTTCATCCGGCAACACTTCCAATCCGGCTCGAGCCAAGAGTCGAGGCACAGCTAGAGGTGGAGGTTAAATTTGAGGGGACGTTGCCGGAAGGCTATGAAGTCGGTGCCGTTACGACAAACCCGGCTAAAGTTCGGCTACGCGGGCCGGCCGATCGCGTAAACGCACTGCACAAGGCGATGACCGAAACTGTTTGGCTCGACGGAAAAAAGGAGAGTTTTAACCTGTCAAATGTGGCGATAAACATTCCCGACCCGAGGGTTGACGTGATCGATCCAACGGTCGACGTCCGGGTGGAAATCGTCGAGAAAAAACGCAGCGACACTCATCTCACCTTTGTCACCGCATCCGAAAGCGTTTCGTGGCCCAGTTCGCTGCGCCCACTCAACAATTAGTCCCACAGTTATTCTCTCATTCGGCAACCGATGAAAAAACTTTTCGGCACTGACGGTATGCGCGGCGAAGCTGGAAAGTTTCCACTCGATGCTACCACCGTCGAAATTGTGGGCACGTCGCTCGCGAATCATCTGCGAGAAAAACTCGGCCGCGCACCATTGATTGTCGTCGGACGTGACACGCGCGAGTCCGGGCCTTGGCTGGAGCAGGCACTCGCCCGCGGCGCAACCGCGGCGAGTGCTGACTTGCAATCTGGAGGCGTCATCACGACGCCCGGTGTTGCTTATCTGGTGCGTTCACTTTCTGCCGACGCCGGCGTTGTGATCAGCGCTTCCCACAATCCCTATCAGGACAATGGTCTGAAAATTTTTGTGCCGCAGGGAAGCAAGTTGGACGAAGAGACTGAGCGACTAATTGAGAAAGATATTTTTGCCAATACAAAAGCACTGGCCGCGGAGGGCAGCGACGGATCCGGGTCAACGCCTGTCTCTACAACTGTAAATGAAACTGGGCCCTTGCAGTCACGTTATCTCGATTACCTCGCAGACGAAATTGGTCGCGGTCTTTCGCTGGTGGGGATCAAACTCGTAGTTGATTGCGCCAACGGCGCGGCTTCTGCGCTTGCGCCCGCTCTACTTGAACGGCTTGGCGGGACTGTTGTCGCCATCAACAACACGCCGGATGGACGCAATATAAACTTGAACTGCGGATCGCTTCATACGGAGCGGCTGCAAGTGGAAGTGCTGAAGGAACATGCCGATTTGGGCGTAGCGTTTGACGGCGACGCTGATCGTTCGCTTTTTGTTGATGCCAAAGGCCAACTCGTAAACGGAGATGGTACTTTGTGGGTACTGGCGCAATATTTGCACCAACGCCATGGGCTGGCCCACGAAACGGTAGTTGCTACCGTGATGAGTAACGTAGGTCTGGAGCTCGCGTTGAAATCGCTGGGTTTAACTTTGACCCGCACAGACGTGGGCGACAAATATGTCCTGGAGGAACTATTGCGAAGTGGAGCGACGTTGGGAGGCGAACAGTCGGGACATATCATCCTGCCAGAACTAAGCCTGGCGGGCGATGGACTGATTACCACACTCTCCTTACTGCGCGTCATCACCGAAGAAAGCAAATCCTTACATCAGTTGACCGAAGGCTTTGAGGTATTTCCGCAAGTACTTGTCAACGTGAAGGTAAAGCAAAAGCATTCGTTCGTTGAGGTTCCGTCAATTAGCAAAGTCGCCCGCGAGATCGAAAATGAACTCGGCTCGCGGGGACGCTTGCTGTTGCGTTACTCCGGCACCGAACCACTGGCACGCGTAATGATCGAAGGCGAGAGCCAATCGCAAATTGAAGCTTTTGCGGACCGGCTAGCGGCTGTGATCAACGAAACTCTGGGCTGACTTTCGTCCGTCTGATCGTACAATTTTTACTCGCAAACCCTGCAACAATTACACTCTCGATCGGCAGAGTTCAGGTCGCGGTTTTTACCGTTTTCCTAAGAATTATCAAGACTCTCTGCAAACAAGCGCCTTCCACTTTCTCAAAGATAACCCTCTTGCACGGCATGCATGTTGCGATGTATATTGTGGGGCAAGAGAGACGGTTGGTGAATCCTCCGTCTCAAGTGGTTGCTGGGGTGAGGACAGTGACCACGAATATGGATGGGCGCGACGTACTCCCACGTTTGTCGCGCCCATTCGCTTTTTGATCCCACGTTTCCCAAAAAATTTCCCAACAAAAGCTGCGTGCTAGAATGCACACTCCCAATTGCGCGCTGGTTGGTCCACAGCGACTACAGGCAACAGGAGTTTGGCATTGCAGCGATTGCAAATAAGCGTCCCGGCGCAACCCTTTAAATACGAAATTCTGGTCGGCCGAGGAATTCTTTCTGCGGCTGGAAGAGAAATCCGCCGCCGCCTTGGACGCCAGGTTCAGCGTCTTGCGCTTATCTCGAACAAGAAAGTTTCAAACCTCTACGGTCCGCTCGTTGTCGAAAGCCTGGAAGCAAGCGGGTTTCAGATTTCATCCTGGTTGATGGGTGATGGCGAACGCTACAAATCTCTCAAAACAGTGGAAACAGCATTACAGTTTTTGAGTGAGCATGGCATTGAACGGACGGATGGACTGGTTGGCCTGGGTGGAGGGGTGACAGGCGACCTCGCCGGTTTTGCAGCCGCGATGTACTTGCGCGGCATCTCTTTCGTGCAAATTCCCACCACGCTGGTGTCGCAAGTCGATGCTTCCATCGGCGGCAAAGTGGGCGTCAATCTATCTAGCGGAAAAAATCGCGCCGGCGCGTTTCATCAGCCAGATGTGGTCATTGCCGACCTCGAAACTCTTAAGACGCTGCCTGCTCGCGAGCTGACGGCGGGCTGGTGCGAATGCATAAAGCAGGGTGCGATCGGCAGCCGGAAACTTTTCAAACAGACGGTGGACTATCTTTCGCAGACTGAAGGTGAGCGAATGGCAGTCTCTTCGCAGCTCGAACACCTTATCGCGGCTCACGGTGCATTTAAGGCTTCAATTGTCAGGGCGGATGTGCGAGAAAGTCCTGAACGCACCGATCCACGTTCGCGACGAATTCTGAATTTCGGGCATACGGTTGGACATGCGTTGGAGGAATTGACTGGCTATCGACGCTTTCGTCATGGTGAAGCGGTGGGATGGGGAATGTTGTTGGCCGGCGAGCTTTCAAAAAACCTGGGCCTACTCGATCAATCGGAGTTAGAATTGCTGCGAGCGGGCATTCGCCTTTGTGGCCCATTGCCCGCAGCAGAGGATATTGATGTCGACGCGATCCTCAGCGCAGTGACACGCGATAAGAAAAGGGCTCGCGGCCAGGTGCAATGGGTTCTACTGGAGCGAATCGGCCGTCCCCGAATGGTCAATGGCAAGGAAATCGATGTCAACAGTTTGAGGACATCCATTCGGGACATCCTACAAAAGAGGAATGACGAATGAATACGAATGGGAGAACAACCGAGCGCGGCAGTGCGCGCTTGAAGTTCATTCTCGTCATCGCGGTCATTGGCGTCCTGGCATATATCGGTTACATGTTTCTCCCAATCGCCTACCAGGCTTACCTATTTAAGGACTTGATGCAGCACGACGTCGACGTCGCCTCCTCACAAGGCTATCCGGCAACCTGGGTAAAAGATCAGTTGCTGAAGAGCGCCCCCGAATTTGGCGTGCCCGCGGACGCAGTTATTAATCCAGTTCAACGCGATAACCGCATCGAAGTGACTGTGCAATATGCAATACCGATTGAGTTTCCCGGCTATACCTACCAGTACAATTTTGATCACACAGTCAAGAGCACGGCGTTTCTTACTATTAAATAACCCTGACGCGCTTTCTGCTAATTATCGAAAATGCCGCGACAGTAAAAGTCGCGGCATTTGTTTTTATGATGGTTCAGCGGCGCTTTGCACAAAAAAGTAACGACCAGACAAAAAGACGCCCGAATGGTGATCCGCAGCGTCTTTCACTTTTGTACCCCGGGAAAATTATAGCTGCGTATGTTCAAGGAACGCTTTGAGCTTGCGTGAACGTGATGGATGACGCAACTTGCGCAGCGCCTTGGCTTCGATCTGACGGATGCGCTCGCGCGTAACGGCAAAATGCTGGCCTACTTCCTCGAGCGTGTGTTCCGAACCGGTAGTGCCCAAACCAAAACGCATCTTGATAACTTTTTCTTCCCGCGGCGTAAGCGTGGCCAGAACTTCGTCGGTAATCTCGCGCAGGTTGGAAGCAACCACCGCATCCGCTGGATTCAAAATTGACTTATCCTCGATGAAGTCGCCGAGATGCGAGTCTTCTTCTTCACCTATCGGTGTTTCAAGCGAGATGGGCTCCTGGGCAATCTTCAAAACCTTGCGGACTTTTGAAACCGGGATGTCCATCTTGAATGCAATCTCTTCGCTCGTCGGCTCGTGCCCCAGTTCCTGTACCAGCGCGCGCGATGTCCGGATCAGCTTGTTGATGGTTTCAATCATGTGCACCGGGATGCGAATGGTGCGCGCCTGATCGGCAATGGCGCGGGTGATCGCCTGCCGGATCCACCAGGTTGCATAAGTCGAAAATTTGTAGCCACGCCGCCATTCAAATTTATCGACCGCCTTCATCAGCCCAATATTGCCCTCCTGAATCAGGTCGAGAAACTGCAGGCCTCGATTCGTGTATTTCTTGGCTATGGATACAACCAGACGCAGGTTCGCTTCCACCAATTCGCGCTTTGCCTGGCCGGTTTGTTGTTCACCGATAACGATCGACTGCAAGGCCCGTTTGATTTCAACCGGACTAACGTTGTGCGCGCTTTCAATCTGCTGCAAATGTTTTCTTGCCGAGGTTATGCGACGCTTAAACTCTTTTTGATCGTCGGCTTTGATGCGCTTGCGATTTAGTTTCTCGGTAAAGCTTTCAATCTCTCGCTCGGCATCCCGCACTTCTTTCTGGACGGCCCGAATAGCATTGATCAAACGCTGGCGGGCGCGCTCGGTGACGTTAAGGCGCCCTATTTCCTGAGCAATCTCCAACCGCATGCGCGCGACCTTGCGCCGCAATCGCATCAGTTTTTTGCTTTTCTTGCCGCGCATCGCCTGCTGCTCTTCGCGCAGCTTGTCCCAATCTTTCAACCCCTGCTTAAAAACCCTGCGAATGTTCTCGATGCCTTCGATGGTCCAGGCTTTGTACTCTTCGGCCTTGTCTTCGTCGCCAGTCAGTTCTGCCTGTTCTGAGAAAATAACAATTTCACGAATGTTCGCAGCGTCCGACTCAAGCTCGTCTCCGATTTTTAATAGTTCTTTGACCGCGATGGGCGAACGCGAAATTGCTTTTCGAGTTTTTAGCTGGCCGCGTTCAATTCTTTTCGCAATGGCCACCTCGCCTTCACGGGTCAACAGGGCCACCACGCCCATTTCGCGCAGATACAGGCGAACTGGATCGTTTGTTTTCTCGAGCGAGCCCGCGGAAAGATCGAGTTCTACATCCTGATCGGGGGATTCCTCATCATCAGTCGCGATGGCGGCCGCCTGCTCAAGCAGTCTTTCATCCGAATCCCCCACCGGAATGTTTGAGCCTTCGAGTTTTTCCAGGACATCTTCGATGTCGTCAGGAGAAACGACGTTGTCAGGCAGTTCGCGGTTGAGATCGTCGAAGGTGAGATATTTTTTTTCACCGCCCAGTTCGAGCAGACGCTCCATTACATCATCACGATCTTTTTCTTCAGTACTCAATGTCTAACCCCGGGAACAAAAATGCTACCTGCGTGGTTGGTGAGAAAGTCCGTCTTTAAAACTTAATCCAACGGGCGCCCAGGCAAACTCAATGTCCCGTTTGCACTGCCTGGGCCTGAGGCAATAGCGTGCTGCGCCGTCGTGCCAGCTCAAGACGCTCAGTCGAAAGCTTATCCAGAAGCTCGGTTGCGCCGTTTCGCTCGGCCGCCCCCATCTCCGCCATTAAATCGCTGATCCGCCGATCCACTTGCATCAATCGCAGAGCGTCTATGCACTTTTGCGCAGTTGACTCGCGTGTCTCCGTTTGCTCCGCGTCCGAATCTTCGGGCGTACTCATCAGCAGTGCCGGCAGAAAATCAGCGATCGGGTCTCCTTCGGTGCTCCGGCTGAGAAAATCGAAATCGACTTTTACACCTGCGCGTTCACTCTCAACCAGTGCCTGGAAGATGCCGGCGGTAGGCAGGTCATCATAATCTGCCGGCTCCAGGCGAGAAAGAAACTTGTGACGTAGCTCTTCATCCGCAAGCAGCAGTTCCAGCAGTTGCTCTTCCGCGACCGTCGGCTTGACCTGAGTCCGGCGCGCGATCTTCTGTTCGGTACGCGTGGTATCTGGTCCAAGTCTCAGCGAATGCCACAACTCCCGCCGCAATGCTGCGTCCGAAATCCGCAACGAGTCCATTGCAATGTCAAAATACTCGCGCTTCTGAATGCGGCTACGAACAGCGCGAATGTAAGGAAGCACTTCCTCGACAGCATCGGCTTTCTCAGCGGGCCGATGAAGATTGCGATTGCGAACGGCCTGGTCGATTACAAATTGAATGTGCGACTGGGCCTCGCCGCGCTGCCGTTGATATTCAGTCAGGCCGACCTTTCGAATGAACTCATCCGGATCGGCGCCGTCCGGAAGTACCAGAACTTTTACTTCCAAATCTTCCACCAGCAGAATTTCAATCGCTTTTTTTGCGGCCTGCACACCCGCCGAGTCGCCATCATAATTGACCACAACTTTACGGGCAAACCGTCCTATTAATTTCACCTGATCCGCTGTCAGCGCCGTCCCCAAACTCGCCACCACATTGCGAATTCCAAACTGATACGGCACCACGAGATCCAAAAAACCTTCAACGAGAATTGCGAATCCCTGACGCCGGATCTCATCGCGCGTCAGGTTTAGTCCAAAAAGATTTCGACCCTTTACGTAAGCCGCAGTTTCAGGCGAGTTGATATATTTAGCATCTTCGTCTTTCAGCGTGCGTCCACCGAATGCGATGGGCCGTCCCTGAATATCCATCACCGGAAAAATCAACCGGCCACGAAAACGATCGTACGAGCCGCCTTCGTCCTTCTTGACGACAAGCCCGCTCTTGTCGATTTGTTCCTGCGTCGCACCTTTCTGTCGCAGATAAATCGAGAGCGCGTCCCAACTGTCGGGCGCATAAGCCAGGCGAAATGTTTGTCGCATCTCATCGGTAATCTCACGGCGCTTGAGATAATCGCGCGCGATCTTGGCTTCGGCGCTCGACTCAAGCTGCTTTTCCCACCATTCAAGCGCCCATTTGTTTAATTCAATAACCTGATCCGATTCGGCCTTCTTCGCTTCAAAGCGGCTGTCGTCGATCAATTTGGGCAAGGGCATGCCGCTTTTCTCGGCAACGATCTTGATGGCTTCCGGAAACGCAACCCGTTCCATCTCCATTACAAAATTGAAAACCGAGCCGCCCTTGTGACAGCCAAAGCAGTAAAAAATTTCCTTTGCGGGACTGACAGAAAATGAGGGCGTCTTTTCTTTATGAAAAGGGCAGCAGGCCATCCAGTTTGCGCCCTTCTTTTTTAGCTGGACGTAATCCTGGATGACGCGAACGATGTCTGCCTGGCGTTTGAGATCGTCAATGAATGTTTGGGGGTAACGCATTGAATTACTGTTTTAACTCGACGAGCGTTGCTCCGGAACCACCCTGCTCCTGCGGCGCCGCGGTGAAGCGTGCAACGTGCGGATGATCTTTTAACAATTCAGTGATTACGCGGCGCAACGCGCCCGTGCCGTGGCCGTGAATTATCCGCACCTGGCTCAAACTTGCAAGCGAAGCTTCGTCCAAAAACTTATCAACCGCGTCAACTGCTTCGTCCGTTGTTCGCCCAATGACATTTAGTTCTGAACGGCCGTTTTCCTGCGCAGCTTTTAGGTGTAGTTCAGTACCGGGTGACTCGCGCAGGCTCGCAAACTTTCCGGTTTTCGACTTTGCCGGCGACGACAACTCCACCCGTTCAAGATTCTCCAGCTTTTCTCGGAAGCGAAGAGACTTCACACGCACTTCCGCTTCGTCTCCTTTAAGACTGTCGACAATTCCTATCGAACCAAACGAGCGCAGTTTCACTCGGTCGCCAACCGCAATCTCGCCGCGCGCCGTCGGCTTATATTCATCTTCGGTGATTCGATTTTCCTCAAACTCTTTCTCTTTCTTAACTACCAGACCATCGCGCATCACACGTACACCGCGGCCGCTCGTGCTGGCCGGCGCGGCAGACGCCGCTTCCCTTTTGCAGCCCGCGCTGGTCGCGCGTTGCGCTTCGCGTTTCAGTTCCGATACGCGCCGCTGAGCCTCGCGGTCGACCTTCAAGCGCTCCGAGCGATCCTGGATGGTGGCAACAAACTCGCGCGAGCGCTTTTCAAATTCGCGAACGATTGTATCCAAAGCTTTTTGAAAAACTTCTTGTCGCTCGCGCTCATGGCGTTCGGCTTTTTTGTCGAGCATCGCAAATTTTTCAGCCACCGCGGCGCGTTCTTCCTCAAGCGCCGCGCGCAAACTTTCGGCATCTTCCGCTTCGCGCTTGATGCGGCGCAAATATTCGACTGCCTGCCGCGTCGAATCCTTCACCGATACCAAAGCCAGATCAATGACCTTGTTGGGAATGCCAAAACGCCGCGCAATCTCGAGTCCTGAAGACGAACCGGCAACACCCACGATCAAGCGGTAAGTTGGCTGCAACGTCTTTTCATCAAACTCGACGCTCGCATTCAGCACACCTGCTCCATTGCCGGCGTACATCTTCAAGCCGCTGTAATGCGTCGTGGCCATCACCTGCGCGCCACAAGCTTTGCGAAAATGATCGACTACGGCGACACCGAGCGCGGATCCTTCTTCGGGATCGGTGCCCGTTCCGACTTCATCCAACAGAACGAGTGCCGGCGCTTTGCACAGTTCGATCATGTGCGAAATGTTGGCGACGTGCGACGTGAAGGTCGACAGGTTCGCGGCCAGCGATTGATGGTCGCCGATATCCGCCAGCACCGAGGCGTAAAACGGTACGCGCGCTACACGTGCGGGCACCGGCAAACCGGACAGGGCCATCAACGAAAGCAATCCTGCAGTTTTTAATACGACTGTTTTGCCGCCGGCGTTAGCACCGGAGATAACTATGGTGTTGTTGTCGCCATCGAGAGAAAAGGTAACCGGAACAACGGGGCTACCCGCTGC
The DNA here is from genome assembly GCA_013697915.1 of Blastocatellia bacterium. Lineage (GTDB taxonomy): Bacteria > Acidobacteriota > Blastocatellia > Pyrinomonadales > Pyrinomonadaceae > PSRF01. The sequence continues at coordinate 37,540 of JACCVY010000119.1, forward strand.
GCGCAGATTCTCTTCGAGCAAGGGATGTCGTGCCTCGACAAATTCGAGAATTGAAGTGGCACAGACTTGAGTCTGTGTTTGCCCGGAATCACAGACTGAAGTCTGTGCAACTTCGACCTGTGGAATCACGCACGCAAACTTTTTGTGAAAAATCGCTTTCGCGTTTATGAAATCAAGCTCGGTGATCGCCGCGGCAGCCGCCTCAATCGCCGGGAGTTGCGCGCGCAATTCTTCTGTAAGCGCAAACAGAATCTTTGCGATCTCGCGCGCTTCTTCTTCATGCAGCGCCTGCAATTCGTTGTTTGCATCAATGGTTTCCAGCGGCTCTACAAAAGCCGTTGCACCCGATGACGAGTAACCATGGGCGACGCCGGCCACGCGCGCACGGTGATCGGATTTCACTGGAATGACAAAGCGATCGTTGCGCAACGTCACGAGTTCATCCTGAATAGCCTCGCCTGAACGGCGCATCACGTTTTCCAGCGTGCGGGCAATGCGCGAACGCAGGACGGTGATCTCATGGCGGATGCGACCCAACTCCGGGCTCGCGCGATCGTCGATTTCGCCGCTCGGCAAAATCTTGTTCGCGATGCGGGCGTTGAGCCGATTTAACTCGGTAGGGATTTTCTCGACCAGACTCCAGAGCACTGGTGAGGCATTGCGTTCGGCGAGAATTGAAGCCCGCGCAGACATCGTCTGTTCGCACAAAACGGAAAGCGCGAGTATTGCCGACGGCTCAAGCCCGACGCCTTCGATTCGCAACAATCCGATTCGTTCGGCCGGATCTTCCAGCTCACTGAAGCTCCAGACCACGCCGCGTTTTCTGAGTTCAATGCATTCCGCCAATGCTTCCAGCGCTTTTCGCAGTATCGCGATATCATCGAGCGGCGCCAATGTTTCCAAGCGCACTCGTCCCATCGGCGTTTGCGTGCCGCGTTTTACCAGCGCCAGCAGCTCTTGATACTCCAGAATGGTGAATGCTTGATCGTGCATCTCGATTACGAAAAGGGTGTATGTGATGGCTCGCGTGGAAACAAATCAATGCTGCTCGCATCATCAAAACTCGTTAAATATTTTTCGATTTACGATTCTAGCACTCAGGCAGGATTTTCACATTCAAGCGCATATTGGGCGGCGGATTCACGCGGATAAGGGCGGATCAGATCAAAATTTTAGTCATGCTGTTAACGCTTTCTCAGAATCGTGTAATCCGCGTTAATCCGCGGCTGATGGTTCTGGAGCTTAGAAGCGGCGGCGGCGGCGGCGCTCGCGGCCCTGAATGGCGCTGGGGAAAAGTTCCTTTACGTTGATAATCTTAATATCGTAGCCGTTGTAATCGATCACTCCGGCAATCAGTTTGCCGTTGGCTTGCGGTCCGGCTTCGATATCGCTATTGGTATTCGCAGCGCCAATCTCGATCGTTTCGCTTGGGGCATCTATCGCCAGTGCCAATTGCTCGTCACCAAGCAAGGCCAGAATATGCGATGGACCAGCGGAGCGTCGTTGTAGTTCCAACAATTGCGATAGATCCAACACGGTCAACATCCGTCCCTGGATACTAACAACACCTAAGACTGAAGCCGGCGCGCGCGGCAGTACTGCCGGCTTGCGCCATTCGGCTATAGTCATCACTTCGTGAGCAAACACGGCAAACTGCGCTCCGCCAGAACTGAATAACTGTAACGTTCGCAGTTGTTGTTCCATCAGTTCAGCATTATACCGTTACGACTTGAAATCGGCCCATTTCCAACCAAAGCTCAGCACAGAAAACCCTCCGCTCGTGGCAGGCAAACTAACCGCAGGATACAATGCCCGGGAAGCTTCTTATATCCAACTCTTTTACACGCTGCGCTGTATAAGAAGAACACGCAGCTGAAACGAAAGGGCTGATTCGATGGATGAATTCGATCGTTATCGAGCCGACATGAATGAAAAGTTGCTCGCCAGCAATCACCTTGGCATCAAGCGATTTTTTGCGCTCGACACGCAGGCGTACGAAGACGGCGCGCTGGACAAGCGCACCAAGGAACTTCTCGGCCTGGTCGCTTCAATCGTGTTGCGTTGCGATGATTGCATCACCTATCACATCAAACAATGCGTCGCGGCGGGAGTAACACGGCCGGAGTTTCTGGACACGTTCAACGTCGCGCTGGTAGTTGGCGGCTCGATCACAATTCCGCATTTGCGCCGCGCAATCGATCGTCTCGATCAGGCTCTCGCCGGGACGACCGATGATGCGAAGCCGCACACACACGAATAAGTTTTTGCCGCGGATTCACGCGGATAAGAGAGATCTGAAAAAAAGAGAGAGAAACATGCCAACGGTATGATGTTTAATTCATCGCGTCCGCACTTAAGTTCTGATCGGCGTCTATCCGCGAAAATCCACGGCCAATTATTCCTATTTTGAAAACCGGTCTACACAGCAGGCGTTTGATTCCGGCGATGGCGCTAGCAGTATCTTTGTCGTTATCGTTTTTTGCGAACACAAACGTCACGAAAGGTCAGGACATGTCGGCACAGGAAACGACGCGCGTGCGCGCGCCCGAGATTACCGGCGGTCGCGGTTGGCTGAATACTGACAAACCGCTTTCGCTCGCTGCGCTAAAAGGCAGAGTTGTGTTGCTGGACTTCTGGACCTACGGCTGCATCAACTGCATTCATATCATTCCTGATCTCAAAAGGCTCGAACATAAATACGCCAATCAGCTCGTCGTTATTGGTGTGCACTCGGCAAAGTTTGAAAACGAAAAGGACACCGAGAACATCCGCAGAATTATTTTACGTTATGAGATAGAGCATCCCGTTTACAACGATGCGGAATTCAAGGTCTGGCAAAACTACGCCGTGCGCGCCTGGCCCACGCAATACCTAATCGACCCGGCGGGTTATGTAATCGGAAAGGTTGAAGGCGAAGGCAACGGCGACATTCTGGATCAAACGATCGCGAAAACCGTCGCTGAGTTTCGTAAGCGCGGCGAGCTGAATGAAGAGCCTTTAAAATTGACGCTTGAGCGCGCGAAGGTTGGCGACTTGCCGCTGGCGTTTCCCGGAAAAATTCTCGCCGACGCCAAAAGCGATCGGCTGTTCATTGCCGACTCAAATCACAATCGCATCGTCATTACAAAACTGGACGGCACGTTGCTGGAAACCATTGGCACCGGCGAGCGCGGCTCGGCCGACGGTGCTTTTGACAAAGCTACGTTCTACCGGCCGCAGGGAATGGCGCTTGACGGGGATAGCCTTTATGTTGCGGACACCGAAAATCACTTAATCAGATTAGTAAATCTCAAGACGAACACAGTCCAAACTGCAGCCGGTACAGGGCAACAATCGCGTGATTACTTTTTGAAAGGCGCGGCGCGGACCATCAGTCTTAGTTCGCCCTGGGACTTGCAACTGCTCGGTCGTCAACTTTTCATCACCATGGCCGGCATGCATCAGATTTGGAAACTGGATCTCGACAAGAACGTGGTTTCAACCTTTGCCGGCTCGGGACGCGAAGCACGTCTGGATGGACCACTCGTCGACGCAGGATTCGCACAACCGTCAGGCATCACGACAGACGGCAAGCAACTTTACATTGCCGACAGCGAGTCAAACATCATTCGCGCGGTTGATCCAACTGCCGGCACGGTTGAGACGCTGGTCGGCGGCGACTTGTTTGAGTTTGGCGATGTGGATGGCAGCGGCGATGAGGTCCGCTTGCAACATCCGCTGGGCGTCGTTGCATACGGCGATAAAGTGCTCGTCGCGGACACTTACAATCACAAAATCAAGGAACTCGATCCACAAACGCGAACAGTCAAAACTTTTCTTGGGACTGGTAAGCCAGGACAAATGGATGGCTCAACCGCGGCCTTTTATGAACCCGGCGGCTTGAGCGTGGCCAATGGCAAACTTTATATCGCCGACACAAACAACCATGCCGTACGCGTTGTCGACTTAAAAACAAAACAAACTTCAACGCTAAACGTCAAAGAACTTCAACCACCTGCAGCGAATGGGGCAAATGGATTGAATGGAAGCGAAACGGGCCCTGATGCTGAAGAGACTAAATTGCCGACGCAAACCTTGCGCGCCGGCAGCGATAGCGCGCTCGTGATTCAGGTGGAATTACCCGCTGGCTATCATCTCAACCCCTCAGCGCCGCAACGTTATCGAGTCTCAGTCGAAACTGGAGAAAAGCAACTCGGGCTGATGTCCGAATCGCATCTCGGCGTAATCGGTCGCGAAAAAGTTGTCACTGCTTCCGCTAGGTCGCTAACGCTGCCTTTGCGAATTCCCTTTCGCACTCACGAACCGGGCCCGGCCGCGCTGCGCGTGCAACTCACACTTTTCTATTGCCGCGAAGACAACACCGGCGTCTGCCGCATCAAGACGCTGATTTGGACCGTTCCAGTTGAAGTGGCGAATAATTCCGGCAACTCAACTGAGATAAAACTCCAAGGCAAGCTGGCTACGGAATAAGGGAAGCTGACTGTGATTGCGGCTCTGCCGCCTTCCGTGCGGAAAGGCTTTGCCTTTCCGGTCAGTTCCAATATCTGATGAGGCGACGCCTCGAACGGAGGCGTAGCCTCAAAAACGATAAGGCGCGGCGCCGAAAGCCGCAGGCAAGCCGCACGAGCTTGTATTTCCGCGCGCCGCTTGCCCGCTTGTCGTGACGCGAGTACCATCACTCTTCCCCCGAAATTCGATTTTCATAGGAGTCAAAACCGTGGCTGATCAATCAGGAGCTAAAGCCGTGACCGACAAACCATTTCTTACAGACATCAAGACACTGCGCGAACGCGCCCGCAGGCATATTGAACAAGGCGCGGTTACTGAGGGTTACAGCGCCGACCGCGACACCGTCGTCAAAATATTGAACGAAGCGCTGGCGACAGAAATCGTTTGTGTGCTGCGCTACAAGCGTCACTATTTCATGGCTTCGGGAATCAACGCTGAGAGTGTCGCGGCCGAGTTTCTGCAACACGCTAACGAAGAGCAGGGCCATGCGGATCTAATTGCGCAGCGTATTGTGCAACTCGGCGGCGAACCAAACTTCAATCCCGACGGCCTGACCACGCGGAGTCACGCCGAATATGTAGAAGGCGAAACCCTCATCGACATGATCAAGGAAGACCTGGTCGCTGAGCGCATCGCCATCGACAGTTATCGCGAGATGATCAACTACGTGAACACCGACGATCCGACCACGCGCCGCATGCTGGAAGGAATTCTGGCGATGGAAGAAGAACATGCAGACGATTTGAACAGTCTGCTGGAGAAGATTGGTCGTTAATACATTTCAGTGCGGCAGAAATATTTTTGTGCTGCGCGGCACGGAAATTTTTCATACTGACAAGCACCTTCCCTAAACATCTAGAGCGTGATGCTTCTGAAAAAAAGCATCACGCTCGTCAGCGTAAAGACTCTCTTGCTCAAGAAAACAAACAATGGAAATGCGGGACGGCCAACAATGTGTCGCGGTTGCGGGTCGATCGTTGGCGCCGGACAGCAGCAGTGCGCAGTTTGCGGCGCTGCGGTAACAACTCAAGCAACCACACGCAACGCGAGTGCAGCGCCTGACAACGAGACGCTGCGATTCGCCAGAGCAGTTCTCGATCGACCTTACAAGTTCACCATCATCCTGCTGGTGGCGAATTTTTTTGTTTTCCTTTTGATGTGGCAGTCAAGCGGGCTGACATCGCAGGCGTTGTGGGAGTTTCCCGAGCCAGTGCTGCTGGCTTATGGCGCGAAACTGAACAGTCTTATCAACGAACAACATCAATGGTGGCGATTTGTGACGCCCATGTTTGTGCATGTCAACCTGCCCCATGTACTCATCAACATGTACAGCCTGTGGGTGGTTGGTCCATACGTGGAAAAGCTTTACGGTTCGGCGAAGTTCATCGTGTTCTGGGTGTTGACTGGAATTGCGGGCGTGCTCGCGAGTTATCTGACTGTCCGCCCGGCGCTCGCCATTGGACCGGGCCGTTTTTTATTTAAGAGTTCCGATGTTTTGTCCGCAGGCGCGTCTGGTGCTTTGTTTGGTTTGGTAGGCGTGCTTTTCGTTTTCGGCATCAAGTTTCGTCGAGAACTACCCGAAGGTTTCAAACGCGCCTTCGGTACCGGCATGCTGCCGATTATTTTTATCAATCTATTCATCGGCTATCTTGGGCGCGGGTTCATTGACAACGCCGCGCATCTCGGCGGCATGGCGTCGGGGGCGATTCTGGCTCTGGCCGTCGACTATCGCCGGCCCGGTGAAAAGTCGGTGGTTGCGACTGCCTGGCGCGTTTTGCAGGTCGCGGCGATTGCGCTCGTTGCTCTAGGTTTTCTAAAAACCGTGCAGCACTTTAGAGATGGATTGCCCGAATCCACGCCGCCGCAAGCCGCGGCGGTGGTTGATGAGAAGACGCAGCAATTTGTTGCTTATGCAAAGGCCATGAATGATGCTCATGACGCCTTTGCGCTCATTGTGAAAGATGGAGACACTTCAAAGGCAGATGAGGCGATCAAAGAATTGGAGGCGGCGCCTGCGCTTGATCCAAAAGCTAACGAGCTGCGAGAAAAATTTAAGCTGATACTGACGAATGCAAAGTTGCTTGAGTTGTCCATGGCCGTTCCACGGAACTCGGCGACGGGCAACAACCAGCGGGGACTGGAAGAGCTGACTGCGAACTATGAGGCCTGGACCAAAGAGTACGGGGCCTGGCTGAAAACCACCGGCCGAAGTTACGGACTGGTGGAAGTGACTCAGCCGCAGGGATCGCCAAAATAATCCTCCGATTTGCAAACAACTAATTTGTAAAGCGTCGTAAGACGAGAAGCAGTCAAGGAGTCGCAAACTAACGGTTTGAATTATTAAGACAGGAGAATGAGAAGCGATGGAAATTAAGAAAGTTGGAGTATTGGGTTGCGGCTTGATGGGTTCCGGAATTGCGCAGACAGCCGCCAGCGCCGGCTTTGAAACAATCGTGCGCGAAGTTTCTGACGATCTAATCAATAAAGGATTTGCCGGGATTGAAAAGTCGCTGGCTAAGTTTGCTGAAAAAGGCGCCATTACAGCCGAGCAGCAAAAGGCTACTCGAGATCGTTTGTCGGGCACTACCTCGTTCGACGACATGGCAGACTGTGACATCATCATCGAAGCGATCATTGAGAACATAGAACAAAAAAGATCGACCTACGAGCAACTCGATCGCATTTGTAAACCGGAAACAATTTTTGCGTCGAATACATCGTCAATCTCGATTACGGAAATGATGACTGCGACTTCGCCCCAGCGGCAGCAGCGTTTTGTTGGGCTGCATTTCTTCAATCCCGTGCCGCTAATGAAACTGGTGGAAGTGGTGCGCACGATTCTGACGGACGAGCAGATTTACGAGCAGGCCATCGAGTTTGGCAAAAAACTAGGCAAGGTTCCGGTGCGCGCCGGCGACCGGACCGGCTTCATCGTCAATCGCCTGCTGGTTCCCTACATGCTTGACGCCATTCGCACGCTTGAGGAGGGTGTCGGCTCGATAGTCGACATCGACACTTCAATGAAGCTGGGGTTGGGCTATCCGATGGGACCGTTCACCTTGGGCGACTTCGTTGGCCTTGATACGACTTACTACATCGCTGAGATTATGTTCAATGAGTTTCGCGAGAAGCGCTTTGCGCCGCCGCCACTCTTGAAGCGAATGGTGATGGCGGGTTTGTATGGGCGAAAGTCGGGCCGTGGTTTTTATGACTACGCCGATCCAAAGAATCCCACCCCAATGAAATTGGTGTGAAAGTTTGAAAAGAGCGGGGGCATGCCCGCCTTCCTGACCTGTGAGACGGCTGATTCAGTTGGTTGATTTCACGTTGAAAGCCTTCCAAACAAGAATGAATGATTCAACAATAATCAGCTCAAGGTTGGGAAGGCGGGCATGCCCCCGCCGCTTGGCTGGTAACCGGACTGGAGACTAATAGTCACAATGAGTTCGGATTCCATAATTGAAGAACGCCGCGAATCGGTTGCGATAGTTACTCTGAACCGGCCGGAAAAGCTCAATGCGCTAGCGCCCGAGACAATCGCGGCGCTGAGTGCAACGTTCAAAAGTTTTGCGAACGACGCTGAACTGCGCGCCGTGATTCTTACTGGCGCAGGCGACCGCGCATTCTCAGCCGGTACGGATTTGAGCGAGCTAATTCATGTGAAGGCGGATGCGGCCAGGACCGTGGCCGATCTCGGCCAGCAGTTGTGCAATCAGATCGAGCAAAGTCAGGTGCCGGTGATAGCTGCAATCAACGGCATTGCCGCGGGCGGTGGCTGCGAGTTGGCGCTGGCTTGCCATTTGCGCATTGCGGCCCCAAACGCGCGATTCAGTTTGCCGGAAACAAAACTGGGGATCATTCCCGGTTACGGCGGCACGCAGCGCATGACGCGCGAGTTGGGCCGCGCGCGCGCGCTGGAGTTGATCCTGACATCCTCGTCCATTAACGCTGAAGACGCGTTGCGATTAGGCCTGGTCAATCGCGTGGTCGCGGCTGCTGAACTCTTACCGGCCGCGGAAGAATTGGCCCGCGAGATTGCGCAGCTCGCGCCCCTCGCAATCAGCGCCTGTCTGAAAGCCGTCGTTCGCGGAACAGAGCTGCCATTGGCAGAAGGCCTAGCGCTGGAAGCGAAACTATTCGCGAGCTTGTTTGCTACCGAAGACATGCGCGAAGGGACACGTGCGTTTCTGGAAAAGCGAAAACCAGTCTTCAAAGGAAAGTAGGACAGACATCCTTGTCTGTCCCGCTGATAAATAGATTTTCCATTTCTCATTTTCCATTTGCGAATTCAGATTGGAAGTGCAACAGAGCGATGTTTGTCGCTTCGCCCCAGAGGAGCGAGATGTTTACAGCCTGGCGATTGTTTCTTTACTCTTTAGCTCCGTCGGAGCGCAATGGCTTTGCCGGCTCATCGATTGTTACGCTGATAGGTATCGCTCTTAAGGAGCGAAGACATTGCGTGCGCGCTCTTAGCTATAAACTTCTCGCTCCGCTGGAGCGAAAGCGAATCCCACTTGTAAGTTGAATTCACCATTTGCTGTTGGTTCGCTAACCTCGAACTTGCAAATCAAGAGAAAAGTACAAAATTGGATCATGGACTGCCATGGCGCGGCGCAAATGAAAAATGATAGATGAAAAATGACGAATGGAAAATCTTCCTTTTTCTTTCAACTAGCTGTGAAAAGAATGAACAGCCGAATGCCAGTCTCTTGCCCCTCCTAAATCCTTCACCTATACTCAAAATGGCTTTTCATCCGCTTGAAAATGGAGCAGTTCAATCTTGCAGCCCGTAGTTCACGAGGGACAGCTCAACGGTCGGGGATTTCGTTTTGCGATTGTTGTCAGTCGCTGGAACGACTTCATAAGTTCGCGTTTGGTCGACGGCGCCCTTGATGCATTCGAGCGTTTGGGAGTCGCTGAGCAGGACATCGAGATCTACAAAGTTCCCGGCGCTTTTGAGATTCCACTGCTGGCACAGACCCTGGCTGTTTCAGGAAAGTTTGCGGCTGTAGTGTGTGCCGGTACAATTATTCGCGGGCAAACTCCGCATTTTGAATACATCGCCGGCGAGGTGGCCCGTGGCATTGGTCAGGCTGCCTTGCAAACGGGCGTGCCGGTGGTTTTTGGAGTTATAACTGCCGACAACATGGACCAGGCGATCGAACGTGCCGGTGTCAAGCTGGGTAACAAGGGTTTTGAAGCCGCCACGACGGCGGTGGAATTAGCAAATCTTTATAAGGCAGTAAAGAGTGAAAAGTAAAAAGTAAGCTGTCAACAGTTGACGCTCTCTTCATACTTGTCACTCTTCACTTATTACGTTTCACTGGTGTTTGTTTTATGGGCTCGCGACGTAAGGCGCGTGAATGCGCCTTGCAAATGCTCTTTGCGGCTGACATTGCCGAAGCCAATCCCGCTGAAGTGCTGCGCACTTACTGGGCGGAGTTGGGCGAAGCCGACACCGAAGACGCAACGCGTGATTTTGCGACTCGTCTTGCGGCTGGCACGCTTGCGAATCTGGACACGCTCGACGAGCGCATCCGGTCGCGAGCGGAGCACTGGCGCATTCCGCGCATGGCGATCGTCGATCGCAATATTCTGCGGCTCGCGGTTTATGAATTTCTGTACGAGTCTACGCCGCGCACCGTCGCAATCAATGAAGCACTTGAAATTGCCCGCCGCTTTTCAACTTACGAAGCCACGCAATTCATTAACGGTATCCTTGACGCCATAAAGCGCGATCTCGACGAGCAGCAACCTCAGCAGCATATCGACACAACAGAGATTGAATCCGAGTCTGAGACGGAGACAGAATCCGAAGAATCCTCGGACGAGCATTCCGCTTCCGCTTGATGCCTGCTCGATTTCTTTTCCGCGTCTTCCATTTACCATTTACGATTCACCATTTACTATCTGCTTGTGGACCAAAACCGCGGCGAATTCTTAATAGAGATTGAGGAGCTGATTGAAAAGGTTTTTTCCGACCTTGATCAGCTGCGCGAAAACTCTGCCAACCAAAACAGTCGCCGCCAATCAATCGATCAGCTCTTCCGGCACGTTCATAGCGTTAAGGGTTTATCTGCCGCGGTCGGCCTGGAAGCCGTCAGCCACATCGCCCATGAGCTTGAAACTCTGCTGGACGGTTTACGACTGGGTCGGGTCGCGGTTGACGAACAAGTTTTGCAGATATCCGAAAACGCCGTGGACGCGCTGGCTGAAAGCCTGGGCCTCGCGGCGAGCGGCATTGTCGAGCCGTCGCGCCGCGCGCTGTTCGATCAACTCCAATCTGCTGCCCGCGGTGGTGAATCGAGTGCCCATCCTGACGCACTTCTGGAAAACATTCCTTCCGACATTTGGCAATCGTTAAGCGAAGCCGAGAAGCAACGGCTGGTGAGCGTTGCTCGAGAAGGCACTCCCCTTTTTGTGGTGGTTGCGAGTTTCGCGATTACAAGTTTTGACGAAGAGTTTTTCCGGCTAAAAGAAGCACTGGCGCAAATCGGAGAAGTGATTGCGACTTCGCCAACCGTCGATGCCGAGCATTCAGATCGAGTCAACTTCCGCATTCTATATGCGAGCTCGGCAACTACCGCCGATCTACAGAACTGTATCGCCGGATGCGCCGGAGAGATTACGAAAGTCGAGCGCAGTGAACTTTCCGGGCCAGTCGCAGGACAACAGCAACCCATCACGCCAGCGGCCGGCACAGTCTCGGCTTCCGCGCTCGCCAATTTTGTGCGCACCGATCTGGCGAAACTTGATCATCTTATTTCCTCAACACACGAACTGTTTCGCGCCACGGCAAACGCTTTAGGGATAGCTGTTGCGCAAAAACAGACGAGCAAAAAGACGCGCGAACAACTGCAATCGCTCGATGAAACCATTCGTGCATCTTTCATGGACCTTGAAAATGAGCTGATAAACTTGCGCCTGGTTTCGCTCGGTCCCACTTTGCAAAGGGCCATGCGCTCGGGCCGAACGGCGGCGCGATCGACCGGAAAAGAGATCGATTTTGAGATTACCGGAAAAGATTTGCGAGTGGACAAGGTGCTTGCTGACGCCCTGGCGGATCCGCTCATTCACATGATCCGCAATGCAGTTGATCATGGAATCGAGCCGGCGGATGAACGAAGGCGACTCGGTAAGGAAGGTCGCGGCCGGATTAGCATCGAGGCAATTAGCGAAGGCGCTCAGTCGCGCATTCGCATTAACGACGATGGCCGCGGCATCGATCCTGCGGTGGTTTCAGCGGCGGCTACTCGCCTGGGAATTGTAAGCGAACCGGCGGAGCTGGATTTCGAGCGCAGTGTGCGCCTCATCTTTCGGGCCGGCTTCTCCACGCTTGCGTCGGCCAGCGACGTGTCCGGACGCGGCGTCGGTCTTGATGTGGTGGAGACAGCCGTAGAGCAAGTCGGCGGGGAGTTAAGAGTATCCAGCAAGCCGGGCGCGGGAACGACTTTCGAGATTCGCCTGCCGGTAACGTTGGGATTGTTATCGGCCGCGGTGCTGGTTGCGAACGGTAGTCGTTACTGCATTCCGGCAAACCAGATCGTGAACATCGGCGGCGCCGTTCGCGAAAAGAAGCGCATTAAGAACGCGCAAACTGACGGCGACGACGAGCCAGTGAATCTGAGTGAACTGCTGGGACAATCTTCCGCGCCTAAGCGTTCGAAAAAGAGCGCGCAGCAAGTTACTTGTCAGCTTTCAGAATCGCAGCAGCAAGCGAACGGGGATTCGAGAAGAGACGTGCGGCTGGTCGTTGATGAGGTTGCAGGGACCGAGGAAGTTTTAGTGCGGAGTCTCGGCCGACACAGCGGGCGCTGGTATGGCGTGGCCGGCGCTACTGAATTGCGCGATGGAACAATTGCGTTGGTGCTGGATCTGTCGCGTCTGTTAAGTGCCACTTGACGGCCCCAATGTTCACACCGGCTTTGCAAAGCTGAGTCGACCAAAGAGCGGGGGCAAGCCCACCTTCCCGACCTCGAGACCCTTAGGACTTGCGCGATTAATTTCACGTTGAGAGCCTTTCAGGCGCAATCAAAACCTCACCTCCTATCAGCTCGAGGTTAGGAAGGTGGGCTTGCCCCCGCTCTTTTTCTGCGGCCTAACACTTTTTGTGCCAAGTCACACCCAATCCATTTTTGGATGCATCGTGTGCCACTGCGTGGCTTTCTCAAAAGCCAGCGCCACTCGCAGCGGCGCACCTTCGTCGTACAGTCCACCCGTAAACATGATTGATTGCGGCAAGCCTTTGGGAAAACCGCAGGGCACGCAAACCGCTGGATGGCCGGTCAGGTTTGTAATCAGCAAACTGAGACTTCCCGGCGCGGGCGAAACGAAAACGTCCCAATGCGACATCAGCTCATCCATCTGCTGCATCAAGAGCCGGCGCGCGCGTTGCGCCCGGATGTATTCGACGGCAGGAATGAAACGCGAACTGCGAAATGTGTTGGGCCAATCAGACGGATCTTGTCCGGAAAGCTGATTGATGGCGCCGCTGCGCGTGATGTCGTCAAAAGCAGTAGCTGCTTCCGCGACCAGAATGATCCGCAACGCGCCAATGGGAAACTTAGGTAACTCGATAGGCTGTAGGTTCGCGCCGGCAGCTTTCAAAGCGTCGATTGACTGTTGATAGATCGTTTTTCGTTCGGCGTCAGTTTGCTGATCGAACTCTGTTTTCAAATACCCGATGCGCATGGCCGCGAGCGGCCGGTCCGGTTGCCAGTTGAATGGCACATCGCCCACCGTCAGATCGCGTCCGTCTGGTCCATACGCCGCGTTGAGAGCTGCGGCGCAGTCTTCAACACTGCGACAGATTGGACCAATCTTGTCCATGGTCCAACTGAGGCCCATTGCGCCGTACCGGCTGATGCGCCCATAAGTCGGCCGCAGCCCAACAACGCCGCAGCGCGAAGACGGCGAAATGATCGATCCTAAAGTTTCCGTGCCGATCGAAAAGCCTACGAGCCCAGCGGCCGTGGCAGCGGCCGGCCCGGCCGATGAACCGCTCGAGCCGGTCTTTTCTTCATCAACTTGCCACGGATTTCTGGTCATGCCGGCAAACCAGCGGCCACCCTGCGCCAGCGCCCCCATCGATAGTTTCGCTACCAGCACGGCGCCCGCGTCGCGCAGACGTTCGACTACGGTTGCGTCATAGTCGATCACTTGATCGCGATACGGTTCTGCGCCCCAGGTCGTTTTGATTCCTTTGGTGGCGAACAGATCTTTTGCGCCCCAGGGAATGCCGTGCAGCGGCCCGCGGTATTTCCCCGCCTTAATTTCGCGCTCAGTTTCCGTGGCCTGCGCGAGCGCAAGCTCTTCTGTCAGCGTGACTACGCAATTGAGTTTTGGGCCATACTTTTTTAGACGCGCCAAATACATCTTCGTCAACTCAACCGGCGAAACTTTGCGAGCTCGAATCAAGGCAGCAAGCTGCGGCACTGTAGCGAACGCCAGATCTTCAATGGCGTTGAATGCCGTAACGTCAACGTGGCTGAATTTGATTTTGGTCGCTTTTGAGTTGAACTTTTTGCCGGGCAGCGCCGGATGAAACAGCGTCGCGGGTTCGGTATCAAGCGGGATGTCGATTTTGCGCAGCGCTTCATAGCGATCGAGGTTGGTGCTGACGTTTTGCAGCGCCATCGCTTCTTGTGCATCTGTCAATTCAATGCCGATCAGCTTCTCGGTCTGCTGCAACATCTCTTTCGTCACGCGCAACGGCGTAGGCGAAGGTGATGGTGAAGGGAGCGGCGTTGCTGTGGGCGACGGTGTCTGCGCCAACGTGCTAATCGGCAGATGCGGCGCGACTATCATTGCCGCGCCGAGGGCCGGAACGAGTTTGACAAACGACCGGCGGTTGAGAGAGTTGGATCCGCGATCTTCTGGTTGCGACTTTGACTTGGGTTTATTTCTGCTCATCGCTTTTCCGACCTTTTCATAAGCCCTCCCTGATTGTCGGGCTACTACTCCGCGCCCACCTATTCTCGGGAGGGGTTGTCACCAAACTGCGCACTTTTCGCGCTGCGCGCTCATTGCGGGCGAGACGCCCGCGGTCCCAGTATTCACTGCGTCATTCCCTGTCCACTCGCAGGCATCGGACTGCCATATTTCATCTTTAGCAACTTCGCCTTACCGACTCGGTAAATGGTAACGATATATAGATTGTCAAATTCAGTTTCCGGAATGATCGGAAGTTGTGGGCCACCGAGCGCGGCAATAATTTCCGGGACCATGTTGTCGTGCCCGGCAACGAATACGACGTCGCCATTGTGTTGCGCGCGAATCTGTTTCACTAGCTCAGCGGTGTTTTTCGCATCGACAGTTGTGGGCGCTAGTCCAAGCTTGTCCGCGAGTGTTTTCACAGTCTGCTGCGTGCGTTTGTATTGAGTCGCGTAGACTGCCTTGATGCCGGCGTCGCCAAACATGCGCGCCAGTTCCTGCGCTCGTGCTTGTCCGGCGGGACTCAAATCCGGATTGGGATTAGCCGGTTCAATATTTTTCTCCGCGTGGCGAACCAGAATGATCGTCGTCATTGGCCGTTCAAAAGTTGAAAAGTATGCAAATAGCACCACCGCCCCCAGCACGGCAAACAGCATGATGAAGACCAGTGCGGTGCGAAGCCGTGGTCGTGGTTCGGGATTATCTTGAGCCAGAATTAGCCTGCTTTCACTGCGCTAAGGTTGGTCGAACGGTCGCTTAAGATAACACTCGCGTCCCCGGAATTCGAAATTTTTCGCTCTGCCTTAGTTATGGCTGACCGTCGCAAAGGCCAGATGCAAACCGCTCGCGAAGATGTTAGTCTATGAGCAAAAGCACACCGCCAGCAGGTCAACCCTGTCGCAGTTTTGTCCTTAGCAGAGGTGAAAGAATTGGTTCAGACCAGCACGGATTTATCAGAAATTATTGCCGAAAATTTTGGGGCTAACGCCACTTACGTCGAGGGTCTGCTCAGTCGTTTCCGCAGCAATCCGGAATTGGTTGATGAGTCGTGGCGGGCGTACTTCACAGAGTTATTAGGGGATGGCGCCGGCAACGAAGCCGCAACCGTGATCAGCACAGCCCGCGATGCGCGCGAAGCGCAGTCAACAGATAACGGCGCCGGCGAGACTGCGGCCGCGAAAGCTCCGGCGAGAGCGGCGGAAGCGACTGCACCGGCAAAAGCAGCAACGACACCGGGAACCAAACCCGCCGTTGCATCTACGACCGAACAAGTTGACGTGATTCCGATTCGCGGCGCGGCGCTGAAGATTGTCGAGAACATGGACGCCAGCCTGGCGGTGCCGACGGCAACTTCACAACGCCGCATTCCGGTAAAACTTCTCGACGAAAATCGCCGCATAATCAATGAGTATCTTCAGGAAAACGATCGCGGCAAAGTTTCCTACACGCACCTGATCGCCTGGGCATCGCTGCGCGCGCTCGATGAGTTTCCGCAACTCAACGATGGCTACGAAACCGTTGCTGGCGCGCCCGCACGCATCCGTCGCGTGCAAGTCAATCTCGGCGTCGCAATCGATTTAACTAAAAAGGACGGGACGCGCACTTTGCTCGTTCCCAATATCAAGGATGCAGGCAAACTGCGGTTTCCCGAGTTTGTTAAGGCTTATGACGATGTCATCAAGCGCGCGCGTGAAGGCAAGCTTCAGATTGCCGACTTTCAAGGCACAACCATTTCGCTTACGAACCCGGGCACGATCGGCACCGTTGCTTCTACGCCGCGTTTGATGGTGGGCCAATCGCTGATCATCGCCACCGGCGCTATTGAATACCCCGCCGAATATCAGGCCATGGCGCCCGAAGCGCTGTCGCAACTGGGTATTTCAAAAGCAATCACCATCAGCAGCACCTACGATCACCGCATCGTCCAGGGCGCAGAATCAGGCGCGTTTCTGGCGCAGGTCCACGAGCTGATTCTCGGCCAGCATAAATTCTACGACGATATTTTTACCTCCCTGGGCATTGCGCATGTGCCTTTCCGTTGGAGCACGGATAGGAATCCTTTGCTCCTGCCCGGAGACCAAACGCGCGAGCAAACGATCAAAGAAGCGCGGGTGATGGAACTAATCAACTCCTACCGCGTGCGTGGCCATCTGCTTGCCGATATCGATCCGCTGCATGCGATGCCGGTGCTCTATCATCCGGAACTCGACATTCAAACTTACGGGTTGACGATTTGGGATCTCGACCGCGAGTTCATCACTGGCGGATTGGCAGGCACCGAAAGCGCAACCCTGCGCGAGATCCTTGGGATTCTCCAACGCGCCTATTGCGGCAAAGTCGGCATCGAATATCGTCACATTCAAAGCAAAGAAGAAAAGGTTTGGCTGCGTGAACAAATCCGTCGCGAGCTGGTGCAGCCGGAACCAATCACTGTCGAAATCAAGAAGCAGTTGCTTTGGAAACTGATCTCAGCCGAGCAGTTCGAACGCTTTCTGCACACAAAATATCTGGGGCAGAAACGCTTTTCCCTTGAAGGCAGCGAAACGATTATTCCACTGCTTGATCAGTTGATCCTGGGCGCTGCGGCGCGCGGCGTCGAAGACATTACATTGGGCATGGCCCATCGCGGGCGTCTTAACGTGCTGGCAAATGTGATCGGAAATTTCTGTGAACGCATTTTTGCTTCATTTGAAGGTTCAGTGCATCCGTCATTTCCGGCCGACGAAGGTGACGTGAAATATCACCAGGGCGCAGTGGGCGAACGAGACACCCCCGATGGCAAGAAAGTTAAGTTGACCTTGTCACCGAATCCCAGCCATCTCGAGGCTGTCGATCCGGTGGTCGAAGGAATGGTGCGAGCCAAACAGGACGAGTTGCGCGGGCGGCTCGGAATGCCGCGTGAAGAAGCGATCGATCGCGCGTTGCCCGTGCTACTGCATGGTGACGCTGCGTTTGCCGGCCAGGGCGTGGTGATGGAAACGCTCAACCTCGCCAGTCTCAAGGGCTACCGCACTGGCGGCACGATTCACATCATCATCAATAACCAGATCGGTTTCACAACTTCTCCGGAAGCCGGGCGCTCCACAATTTATTCAACCGACGTCGCGCGCATGACACAGTTGCCGATCTTTCACATCAATGGTGACGATCCGGAAGCCGTTTATCGCGCGTTGCGCATCGCACTCGATTATCGTCAGGAGTTTAATAAAGACGTTGTGCTCGACGTGGTCGGTTTTCGTAAGCTGGGGCATAACGAAACTGACGAGCCAAGCTATACCCAGCCGCTGATGTACCAGCGCGTGAAGGCCCATCCGGGCGTTCGCACAATTTATTCTCGTCGCTTGATCAAGGAAGGCGTCATAAGTGAAGTTGAATTAGACGCGCTGATAGCGGAACGCATCGGCCGCTACGAAGAAGCGCTCGCACGCGCCAAGGAAGTTGTGGTGAAGCAGGATAAAACCGCGACCGTCAGGATCATCGAGGAACGCGACGGTTCAGAAATTGTCGAAACGGCAGTGAGCGCGGATGTTATCAACACCATCGGCCAGAAGATTGCCGTTGTGCCCCAGGACTTTCATGTCAATCCAAAAATGGTGGGCCAACTCGCGCGGCGCGCCAAAATGGGGTCGGGTGAGTTGCCGATTGATTGGGCGTTCGCCGAAGCGGTTGCCTTTGGTTCGGTGGTTATTGACGGCACACGCGTGCGCTTGAGTGGTCAAGATTCCGGACGCGGCACTTTCAGTCAACGCCATGCTGTCTTATACGACACGCAAACTGGACGGTCATGGGCACCGCTGTCTGAACTAAAATCCTCGTCGTCCGAGAACGCGCGTTTTGAAGTTTTTGATAGTTCGCTTTCTGAAGAAGGCGTGCTTGGATTTGAGTACGGCTATTCGGTTATCTCGCGCGAAGCATTGGTGCTGTGGGAAGCGCAGTTTGGCGATTTTGGCAACGGGGCGCAGACGATCATCGATCAGTACATCGCCGCCTCCGAAGATAAATGGAAACAGACATCACGCTTAACGATGCTGTTGCCGCACGGTTATGAAGGACAGGGGCCGGAACATTCCAGCGCGCGGCTCGAGCGTTATCTGCAGTTATGCGCCGAGAATAATTTGCAGGTTTGTTATCCGACCACGCCCGCGCAGTATTTTCATTTGCTGCGCAGACAAGTGAAGCCGGGAATGGAGCAACCGCTAATCGTCATCACTCCCAAGAGCCTGCTGCGTCTGCCGGCGGCGGCGTCAGCAATCGCAGACTTCACCAGCGGCGGCTTCCAACCGGTGATTGACGACAAAGAAATAACCGAGGCCGGTGCGGTCAAGCGCGTGGTGCTGTGCAGCGGCAAGGTCTATTACGATCTTATTGAGGCGCGGAAGAAAACTGAAGCCGCCGGCGTTGCCATAGTTCGGGTCGAGCAGTTTTACCCGTTTCCGCTGGCGCGCTTGCGTGAAGTGTTAGCGCGTTACCCGCAAGCGAAACAACTTGTATGGGCGCAGGAAGAGCCGAAGAACATGGGCGGCTGGACCTTTGTCGAGCCGCGGCTGGAGAAGCTTGTTCCCGTCTGCGAGCGTCCAATTTATGTTGGCCGTGCGGCTTCGGCGAGTCCGGCAACTGGCTCGTATCACATTCATCAGGCGGAGCAGGCGAAGTTGGTGTCGGAAGCACTGACCATTGGCTAGGTGTCTTTTTGCGCCAGCAATAACAGCTTGACCCAAAAGTCCTTTGTTGGTTCGCTTCGGCTTTGCCGCCTGATGTGCGGCGGTGGCTATGACCCGCCGGAGATAGGCACTTACATTTTTGGGCTATGCCCTTGTGCGGCCTTTGGGCCAATAACTCGAAGGGCTAAGCCCAGACCAAGGGCGCAGCCCGGGATAATCTAGCTGCTTTCGGCGGGGCATAGCCCGCCGCACATCCGGCGGCAGAGCCGAACTTGACATGGCCCATGATATTTAAGGTAAACCTCCACCAAGCTATAAACTTCTGCCCCACTGGAGCGAAGCAACGAGCATATTCTGCTGCAGTTCCCACATGAATTCACGACTGACAAACAAACCAGTGAAAACAATTCTTAGTTTATCAACTCTCGTTCTTCTTTTATGCGTACTGGGATCGCTCGCAATTTCGCGTCCGAATCTAGCCCAGGACCCACTCCAGCTACCCGCCGAGAAACATCTCGCGAACATCAAGCAGCTAACGTTCGGCGGCGAGAATGCTGAAGCTTACTTTTCAGCGGACGGCAAACAGCTGATTTTCCAGTCGACGCGTGATAGCCGCGAATGCGATCAGATTTACACGATGACTCTGGACGGCTCGAACATCCGCATGGTTTCCACGGGCAACGGCCGCACGACCTGTTCCTACTTCTATCCAAATGGGCAGAAGATTCTTTACTCATCGACGCACCTTGGCGCGAAGGAATGTCCGCCGCGCCCGGATTTCTCGAAAGGCTACGTCTGGGCCATCTACCCTTCGTTTGATATTTTCACGGTGCGCCCTAATGGTTCGGATCTGAAACAACTAACCAGCACGCCGGGCTATGACGCCGAAACCACGATTTCGAAACAAGGCAAGCTGGTGTTCACTTCAATGCGCGACGGCGATCTTGATATCTACACGATGGACGGAAACGGCAAGCACGTTCGGCGTTTGACGACTGAGCTTGGCTACGACGGTGGTCCCTTCTGGTCGTATGACGGCAAGCAGATTGTCTATCGCGCCTATCATCCGCAAACGGAAAAAGAAAAGTCCGATTACCTGGCTTTGCTAAAACAAAACCTGATTCGGCCCACGACATTGGAAATTTGGCTAATGAATGCGGATGGCTCGAACAAGCGCCAGGTAACGCACAACGGCAAAGCGAACTTCGCGCCTTATTTCTTTCCCGACGGCAAACGCATCATCTTCGCTTCGAACATGGACGATCCGAAAGGGCGCAATTTCGATCTCTACAAGATCAATGTTGACGGGTCGGGTTTGGACCGCATTACTTTCAACGACACGTTCGACGGCTTCCCGATGTTTTCGCCGGATGGCAAGAAACTGGTCTTCGCTTCAAACCGCAACGCGAAAACCCGCGGCGACACCAACATCTTCATCGCCGATTGGGTTGAGTAAATACTGGGACCGCGGGCGTCCCGCCCGCAGCGGCGAGGCGCAGCCTCGCCGAAGGATTTGATAAATGGCATGCGGAAAGGCACAGCCTTTCCGCACGGGAGGCGGCAAAGCCGCAACCGCTCAGTCATTTGCAAAAACGCAGTTATTAAAGAGGTCATCATGCATCGCAAATTTTTCAATCTAGCCCTAATCATTTCGCTGGCTATTGGTACTGTATTCGCCCAACAGATGGCGACCCGGCAGGACGTCCCCAGCGTCGAGCGGTTGCGCGCGCACATCAACTATCTGGCCTCAGACAAACTGGAAGGACGCCGCACCGGCAGCGAAGGCGCGAATCTCGCCGCGGAATATATTGCCCGCGAATTTTCTCGTTATGGTTTGCAGCGCAGTATTGGCTGGGACACATCGGGCATGTCGATTCTCGAAGCTGATTCGCCAAACCGTTATTTGCAAAAATTTCCGTACGTTGCCGGGGTTGAACTTGGCAATGGCAACACACTTCGCCTAACGCCTCAAAATCCGAACTCGCCAACTGGGCGACGCACTATCTCTGAACCGATGGATTTTCGTGTTGGCGAGGACTGGATGCCGCTGGGATTTTCATCGAATGCCCACGTTGAATTGGCACCCGCAGCTTTCGTCCACTACGGCATTACCGCAACAGACTTGAACTATGACGACTATAAAGAACGGTCGGTCAAAGGCGACATTGTCGTCGCACTACAAGGAACGCCTGACGGCGATAATCCACACGGTCAATTCGCTCGCTATGAAGACGTTCGCTGGAAGGCAATCGCCGCCCGCAATGCGGGAGCGAAAGCGCTACTGGTAATTTCACGCGAAGTGAATTTCAAAGACGAACGGCTAGCACGACTCAGATACGACAACAGCGCGGGGGATGCGGGCTTGCCGGTAGCGGTGATTTCAAGACAGGCCGCGCGAAATATTCTGCTGGCGGGCGGCGAACAAGTAGACCTCGCAAATATCGAAAAGTTTCTAATCGAAACGGTGGCTCGGAAGGTAGAGTTCGGACCACCTGGCCAGGGAAACAAATCGCCGGGTGTTACTTTGCATAACCGGCCTGTGCTCAGTCTGCAAACCAGCATCGCGCGTCGCGAAGTGGAGGCCGCCAACGTCGTCGGCATCGTCAACGGCTTCGATCCGGTTTTGAAGAACGAAACGATCGTCATCGGCGCACACTACGATCACCTCGGACGCGGCGGCGAAGGCAGTCTGGTGCCGCGCGAAGGCGACATCCATCATGGCGCTGACGACAACGCTTCCGGGACCGCAGGTTTGCTTGAACTGGCTCGCATCTTTGCGTCTTCAGGATCGCCACGACCGCGTCGCACAATCGTGTTCATCGCCTTCAGCGGCGAAGAAGAAGGCTTGCTCGGTTCAAGTTATTACGTAAACCATCCGCTCAAGCCGCTCGAGAACACGGTGGCCATGATCAATATGGACATGATTGGCCGAATGAAAAACAACAAGCTGATCGTCGGCGGCGTGGGTACGGCTGACGGCTGGCGCAAGGTTATCGACTCCTCAGCAAAGTTTTGGGGAATCGGAGTCACTCCCACGCCGGACTCGTACGGCGGCGTATTGCCGGGCACATTAACCGCGAATCCATCTCGCTCCGGAACTGCGACGACCAGCAACGTGGGGACAACTGCCGCGCTGGATAGTATTCGTAGTCTTGATCTCACACTCAGCGAAGACGGCTATGGCCCAAGCGATCATTCGTCATTCTATGCGAAGAAAGTCCCGGTCCTGTTTCTCTGGACCGGCACTCATGAGGACTATCACAAACCTTCTGACACTGCCGACAAGATTAATTACGAAGACGAATCACACATACTTAGTTTCGTTGCCCGCATTATCCAAAGCATTGACGCCAACAGTGCACGACCCGCTTACACGGTTGCTAAGAGCGAATCGCAGGGCCGCACGATGGGCTTTCGCGTTTACCTCGGCACAATTCCAAACTATTCCGACTCAGGCGATGGATTGTTGCTGGATGGGGTGCGCGATGATTCACCGGCAGCGAAGGCCGGTATAAAAGCCGGCGACCGGATCGTTAGGTTAGCTGGCCGCGAGGTGCACAACGTTTACGATTACACCTATGCGTTGGGAGAAATGAAAGCCGGGCAGGAATACGAAGTTGAACTGCTGCGCGGCACCGAGCGAATGAAGTTGACGATTACGCCGGCAGCAAGAAAATAGTGATGAGTAATGAGTGATGAGTTAAAGCGATAGCAAGCGGATTAAGACCCGCTTACTCATCACTCATTACTCATCACTCATCACTTTTTAGTTTACCAGCGCGGCTCGCGTTCGTAGCCACCGCGGTCACCGCCGCTATCGCCGCCACCACGACCACCGCCGCCGCCACCGCCATAACCACCGCGACCGCCACCACCGCCGCGATCGGCGCGCGGTTTGGCTTCGTTGACCGTCAAATTGCGACCGCCAAAGTCCTTGCCGTTAAACTGTTCGATGGCCGCTGCCGCCTCTTCCGCTGTCGCCATTTCCACAAAAGCAAAACCGCGTGAGCGGCCCGTGTCGCGGTCTTCGATTACGGAAGCTGATTCTACTGTGCCTGCTACCGCGAAAGCGTCGCGGAGCTCCTCGCTCGTCGTACGGAACGAAAGGTTTCCGACATAAAGTTTGGTACCCATTTTGTCCTTCTCTATCCTTTTGATCGAGTGAAGCGCGGGTAAAAATCAGATCGCAGACTCAAGCAGGGAGTTACTTGACCTTCAGGCGAACGCGACGCACCCGTTGCTCTAAACTGCGAGAGCGGCTTCTAACAAGTTGACAATTATCTCACTCTCTCCTCAGCCGAACGCGGGTCGCATCACGAACACGGACAGGCGCAATCACCACTGACGCGCGAGAGCAGGAACAACGGGCCAAGTATGCCTTAGGCCCGGTTTGAAGTTCAAGCCTGCAGCTAGTCAGTTGTCAGTAGTTCGTTGTAAGTCGCAAAGGGTTCCCGTCTGCTAAATGTGATGAGCAACTGACTACTGACTACCGCTACTGACTAGTCGCCAATTGCCTGCGTTGAGCTCGATCGAATATAGTGCTTCGAACACAATATTATTTTCGCGAAAGGCCTGTTTTGGGAAATGTCCAACTTTGTTCCTATCACTGTGGCGCACGGCGACGGCATCGGTCCCGAGATCATGGCGGCCACGTTACACATCCTGAAAGAAGCGGGCGCCAATCTAGATATTGAAACCATCGACATCGGCGAAAAAGTTTATCTGGCCGGCAATAGTTCCGGCATCGAGCCGAGCGCCTGGGATTCTTTGCGGCGCACTAAAGTTTTTCTCAAAGCGCCTATCACCACCCCGCAGGGTGGCGGTTATAAAAGTCTGAACGTGACCGTGCGGAAAACACTGGGCTTGTACGCCAACGTGCGACCCTGCGTTTCCTATCATCCGTTTGTTGAAACAAAACATCCGAACATGGATGTCGTGATCGTTCGTGAAAACGAAGAAGACCTTTACGCCGGAATCGAGCACCGTCAGACCCAGCAGGTCTATCAATGTCTGAAACTAATTTCGCGGCCCGGTTCGGAAAAGATTGTGCGCTACGCGTTCGAGTACGCGCGACGAAACAATCGCAAGAAAGTCACCTGCTTCACCAAAGACAACATCATGAAGTTCACCGACGGCTTGTTTCATAAAGTTTTTGATGAAATCGCCGCCGAGTACTCCGACATCGAGAACGAACATTGGATTGTGGACATTGGCGCCGCGAAACTTGCCGACACGCCTGAAGTTTTCGATGTGCTTGTCATGCCCAATCTTTATGGTGACGTGCTGTCGGACGTGGCAGCACAGATCGCGGGTTCAGTCGGTCTCGCTGGTTCGGCAAATATTGGCGAGCACGTGTCGATGTTTGAAGCGATTCACGGATCGGCGCCACGGCGCGCTGGGCAAAATTTAGCAAACCCGTCGGGTTTACTTTTAGGCGCCGTAATGATGCTGGTTCACATCGGTGAAACAGAAGTAGCCGAGCGCGTCCACAATGCCTGGCTGCGAACGATCGAAGACGGAATTCATACCTACGACATTTACGAAGAGGGCCATAGCAAGCAGAAGGTTGGCACAAGAGAATTCGCCGAGGCAGTAGCAGCGCGCGTGGGCCAAAAGCCGGAAACGTTGAAAGCCGCGAGCTACAAAGCCGTTGCTGAAACGAGCGATAAACCGCGCGGAGGCCGGCCAAGGCAAGCGGCGAAAAAGGACCTGGTTGGCGTCGATGTGTTTCTCGACTGGACGAAGGGCACGGCAAACGATCTTGGCGACTCGTTAGGTAAACTCAATGGCGACGGCATCAAGCTGGAGATGATGAGCAATCGGGGAGTGAAAGTTTGGCCGGGCGGTCATGCAGAAACCTTTTGTTCCGACCATTGGCGCTGCCGCTTTCTGGCGGCGACGGACGGTAGCGACGTTTCGCATCCGCAGATCATCTCTTTGCTCAAGCGCATTGCGGACGCCGGGTTCGATTTCATAAAAACCGAGAATCTGTATAACTTCGACGGAGAACGCGGATACTCACTCGATCAGGGCGCGTGAATTTCGAATTGCGGATTTCGGATTTCGTTAAACGATGAACTGTTAAAGAACGGAGAAGATCATGCAGAACACAGTCAACCAACCTATCGCCGGTGACGACGAGGGCCCAACCGAGAAACTGCGCGACGAGGAAAAGTCTGAAACCGGCGAGATTGTGCCGGGAGCCGAGGGAGTGCCGGGTGCGCAGAAACCGGATAACGAAGACATCAAAGATGAGAAGGGATTGAATACGGAATAGTCATGAGTGTTGACATACCCCAAACCTACCCGCTTGTCGCTGTAATCATGGGCAGCAAATCCGACTGGGAAACGATGAGCCATGCGGACTCAACTCTAACTGAGTTTGGCGTCACTCATGAATGTCACGTGATGTCGGCGCATCGCACGCCCCAACTCGCTACGGAGTTTGCCTCCAGCGCTGCTGATCGCGGATTGCAAATCATCATTGCTGCTGCCGGCGGCGCCGCGCATCTTGCCGGCGTGATTGCCGCCCACACCACTCTTCCGGTGCTCGGCGTGCCCATGAAAAGCGACGCGCTTAACGGCATGGACTCGCTGCTTTCAACTGTGCAAATGCCGGCAGGCATACCAGTCGCCACGCTGGCAATTGGAAAGCCCGGTGCTATAAACGCCGCTTTGTTTGCGGTCGCCATCCTGGCAACTACCCGTCCCGACCTCGCGACAAAGTTAAAGGAATTCCGCCGGAATCAGGAACAGAAAATTCGCAGCACAACCCTTCCTTAATTCGTTCTATCTGAAGTTATTCTTGAAATATCTCAGACGTTGGAGCAGAATGCGTGCACTGAAGAGCTGCGCCGCTGACGAAGCGTGATCCCCCGTTGTCTTCGATTGTTTTTCACGTTCTTACCTGTCTCGCTGGGTTAACCCTGAAACATGATTGGCGAAACCATCTCCCACTATCGGATCACCGTCAAGCTCGGGGAAGGCGGCATGGGAGTCGTTTATCTCGCTGAAGACACAACGCTCGGACGCCGCGTTGCCATAAAGTTTCTCTCTTCGACCGCCAAAGAATATCGCGCCAGGTTCCTTCGCGAAGCGCGGGCTGTCTCTGCCCTGACCCACCCGAACATCGCCGCTGTTTTCGATTACGGTGAAACAGATGACGGCCAGCCTTACATTGTGATGGAGCTGATAAAGGGCGAGCCGCTAAGCGACAAGCTGCTCGCCGGCTCGCTGCCTCTGCCTGAAGCCGTGCGCATTGTTTCGTTGATTGCTGAAGCGCTCGGCGAAGCGCACCACATGGGCGTAGTTCACCGCGACGTCAAACCATCTAACGTC
Organism: Blastocatellia bacterium; assembly: GCA_013697915.1. Classification (GTDB taxonomy): domain Bacteria; phylum Acidobacteriota; class Blastocatellia; order Pyrinomonadales; family Pyrinomonadaceae; genus PSRF01. The sequence goes on from JACCVY010000119.1 coordinate 63,981, forward strand.
GTAATCAATGAGCGCGGCCAGGTAAAAGTGCTGGACTTTGGCTTGGTGAAACAACTGTACGAGCAGCACAGCCTCGGCGGTGATCCCAACCTGCCAACGCTGCCGTTTACGCGAACGCGCAGCGACGTGATCGTCGGCACGCCGATGTACCTGTCCCCCGAGCAGGCCACCGGTAAAAAGGTCGATGCGCGCAGCGATCTGTTTGCCCTGGGCGTCGTGCTTTATGAGTGCATTACCGGCCGGGCGGCTTTCGGCGGCTCCAGCGTTTTAGATATTGGCGCTCAGGTTATTAACGCTACTCCGCCCCTGCCCTCGACAATCAACAATCGCATTCCGCGTCAGCTTGATCGCATTACGATGAAGGCGATCGAGAAAAAAGTCGAAGCTCGCTATCAATCGGCTGACGAGCTGATCGCGGACCTTAAAAAGGTACTGCCAACTTTACAGCCGGATGGCTACCGGCAGTTGCGCGCCACAGACTCGGTGCTTAAATCGCGCACTTACTCGGCGAGCGCGCTAACCACGATCGCAGAAACGTTGCGCCGGCCTGGGCCATCGCGCGGTACTTTAATCCTGGCCCTGGTAGCGGTAGTTGCGGCTGGATGGTTTTTGGTTCGCTTGTTGACACCCGGACCTTATAAACCTACGGCCGAAGCAGCCGCATGGTATGAAAAAGGAACCGATGCACTTCGCAATGGCGCCTTTTTACAGGCCACTAAGGCCCTGGACCAGGCAGTTGGTTATGATCCGAAGTTTGCGTTGGCCCATGCGCGTTTGGCGGAAGCCTGGAATGAACTCGATTACGCCGATAAAGCAAAAGACGAAATGTTGAGAGTTCAGTCGCTGGTTCCCAACCGTTCACAACTAGCCAGGAACGACGCACTGTACCTCGAGGGAATCAATGCCACGCTGACGCGCGATTATGCGGCCGCTATAAAAGCCTATTCAGAATTGCTGCGCCTTAATCCGAATGATCCGCAGGTGTATTTGGACCTCGGCCGGGCTTACGAGAAGAATGATCAAATCCAGGAAGCAATTAAGAGTTATGTTGAGGCGGCTACGCGCGCGCCACAATATGCTACCGCATTTTTGCGAGTTGGAATCCTTTACGCGCGGCAGCTCGATCAGCCCGGCGCCTCAGGAGCCTTTGATAAAGCGGAAACGATTTATCAGGCGGACGGCAATTTTGAGGGACAAGCTGAGGTTTCGTTTCAGCGTGGCTTTCTTTTCGATCAGCTTAGCAAAGTGGCAGAAGCCCGCGATCATCTGCAACGGGCGCTGGAACTGGCGCGGACCACCAGTAATGACTATCAGTATGTAAAGACTCTGCTGAAGCTCGGTGACATCGAAGTTGATCAAGGCAACGTCGAAGCCGGGCGCAAAGAAATGCATGAGGCCGTCGATCGCGCGCAAGCAAAGGGCATCGACAACCTGACGAAGCGTGGACTTATCGATATCGGCAATACCTATGTAGTCGCGGGCGAATACGCTGAAGCAGAAAAATATTTCAGACAGTCGCTGGATCTGGCGCAGAAACAAAAAGACGAGCGAAATGCTGCGCGCGCTTTGCTGTCACTCGCCAGCCTCGCCGAAAGACGTGGTGGTGTAGAAGAGGTCATGAACTACCTCGATCAAGCTCTTCCTTTTTATCAGAAGGGTGGCTACCGCAAGGAAACGATGCAGGCGTTTGCGCTTTTGGCGCGCGCCAATGTTCATAAAGGTGAGTACGACCCGGCGCTCGACGGATATCAACAGGAGTTAAGACTGTCACAAGAGCTTGGTGATTCGGCGCAGATGGTCCTTGCTCATGACGACATCGGACGTTTGTTTATTAGACAAGGCAGATATTCTGAAGCTATTGAACACCTGAACGAGAGTTGCAAGATTGCGCGGTCAATAGGTAATCCAAAGAACATTGCTTTGAGTTCGACGGACCTGGCGAACGCGTTGTGGCGATTGGGACGTTACGATGAGGCGCAGGCAGCTTTGCATGAAGCAGCGGCGTTCGTTGAACGACTAGAAGCGCCGCACAACATCTCGGCTGCTTACAATCTAGTGCAGGCACGCATAGCCCTAAGTCAGGGTCGCTGGCCTGACGCGCAGGCAAAGGCGCAAAAGGCACAGCAGCTCGCCGGCACGGATCTGCAAGCCAATGCTGCGGAGGCTTCGCTTACTATTTGCGTCGCCCAGGCGTTTTCGGGCGCGGCAAAGCAAGGCGTAAGCAGGTGTGAACAAGCAGTCGAGGCAGCGCGCCAGGCAAATGACCCCGCCGTCATGGCCGAATCGTTACTGGCGCTGGCAGCGGCGATGGCCCAGGCAGGCGATAATCCAGGTGCAACTAATAATGCCCTGGCGGCACAACAGATTTTTGCGCGGTCAGGCAGACACGATTGCGAATGGCTCGCCTGGTTAATCGCCGCGCGCGCGAGCAAGGCAAGCGGCGAAGAAGAAAAGGCGCGCGATTACGCTTCGCGAGCGCAACAGATATTGTCCAGCATTCAACAACAATGGGGGAACGACAATTACAATTCCTACCTAAACAGACCTGATGTCCAGTTATCTCGCAAGCAACTCGGCGAGTTAGTGTCAGGTAAAACCTAATCCCAACCCAGCCCAAAAAGGAGAAACTCACATGGCAAACGGTGGCGACATAATCATTAAAGGTGGTTCGTGCGATCTGATTTTTGATGATTCCATGTATCCCAAAGACCCTGCTGATCCAAAGAAACACAAAAACAAGAATAATCAAAAAGTAACCAGAGTCCTGATCACAGGTGATATCACTTTTGACAGCGGAGATCACCCGAGCGGCTTGACGTGCGAAATCACGACCACCTGTAAATAGGAATCTGCCTTGTGCAGAAGCTTTCAACGAAGGACTCCACGGTCTCCTATGTCCGCTTAGTCCCTGATTTGTTTTCATAGGCCGCGAGCAACGACTATGATGGCTCAGTCAAATCACAGTTCTGCTCACAACTCTCAACTCACTCAAGATAAGGAGAAACTCAAATGGCAAACGGTGGCGACATCATCATCAAAGGTGGTTCGGTCGATATAGATTTCGACGACGCTGTGTATACCAAGGAACCTGGCAAACCTCGCAATCACAAAGGCAACCAAACCATAACCCGGGTGACGGTTGCGGATGCAAGCAACACTCTGAAGTATGACAGCGATCAGGAGGCGGCAGACCCGACACGCTGGACAATCAGTGTTTATTGCACTGCCGCTAACGCGCCCGTCAAAAAGTGACGAACGTGACCAACGGAGTTGGTTGAATTTCGCTCTGTATGGTGCTGGCCCTGGCGCGGCAATTTCCCCTACGTGGCGTAAGTAAAGTCGACGTTTGGTTCTGCAGCGGCGACCTGGCAGTGCTGCGCCGGAAAGACTTCAGGGCCGGCCTCTAGTCAACAGCGAAATTATAGCGACGAACAAGGCGGAACCAATGATGGACCAGATGATTGGGAAACTGGTCGTGCCGATTTGTACGGAAAACAGCTCCGGCAAACCCAGATTACGAGCGAGCCACATTCCCAACAGCGCGCCCACAAATCCCAGTGCGATTGAAACCAAACAACCGCCGCGCGAAAAACCGGTAATTGCCTGGCCCAGCGCGCCGCAAAGTCCGGCAATGATTAGCAATACGACTAGATCGAGTATCGTCATTTGAAACTCCTTCGAAGCCCGCGCTTCTTACCGTCCCACGTCATTGCGATAGAGATGGCCGCCTTTCATTACCAGGCGCACTCGCCGCAAAGATGAAAGATCACGCGTCGGATCACCCTCGACGGCAATTAAATCGGCAAACAGTCCGGACTTGACTGCGCCAATCTTGTCCTGCATGTGCAGCACGCGCGCATCGATCGACGTCGCAGAACGCAAGGCATCGACCAGCGGCATGCCCCAGTTAACCATGGTTTCTATTTCGCGCGCATTATCGCCATGCGCAAAGACGCCTACATCGCTGCCGCTGGCTATGGTGACGCCTGCATCCAGTGCCTGTTTGAAAACAATCTTCTTTCGTTCGGCATTCGCGCCGGCAACTGCCAGGGTCGGACACAGCGCTGTGCCGTGTTCTTTCATCAAGCGAAATGTTTCGGGCGTACCACCGTCTCCATGCTCGATCGTCTCGACGCCGGCTAGCGTAGCGCGGCGCATGCCCTCGGTAGAAGTTGCATGCGCACTTACGGGAATACCCGCACTCCCTGCAACCTCGACCGCCAATTTCAATTCATCCAGGGTAAACGTTGCGTGCGCCATGCCGCCGGCGCCCCAGCGGTAATCAGCGTAAACCTTGATCCAGTCAGCGCCCTTGCCGATTTGCTCACGCACTACGCGGGTCAATCCGTCAACCCCGTCGGCTTCTTCGGCACCCTGCGGCACAGTCCATTCGGGCGCATAACCCTTTGGACCATAACTGCCGCTCGCCACAATCGCGCGCGTTGCTACCAACATGCGCGGTCCGGGAATAATTCCCTGCTCCACTGCCTGCTTCAAACCAACGTCTGCATAGCCGGCGCCTTCGGTACCCAGATCGCGAATGGTCGTGAATCCGGCCAACAGAGTACTGCGCAAATGATTGGTTGCGCGCGCAACGCGCAAGCTTAACGCTTCACGCGCAACCTGATCGTTCCAGACAGTTTCGCTGTAGGGATGGAGCATGACGTGCGAATGCGCATCGATCAGTCCCGGCATCAAGGTCATTCCCGGTAGCTCGATTACCTTCACATCGCTGGAAGCTTTTATTTCGCCCGCGGGTCCGGCGGCTTCGATCTTTTCGCCGCGCACCAAGACGGACCAGCCTTCATGCAGTTGCGCCGATTCACCATCGAACACGTGCGCGGGCTTAAGCAGGTAAACAGCTTCAGGCTGCTTTGGAGCAGTCGCTTGAGTTTGCGCCAGGGGTGTGACCAGAACGAAAAAGCAACCGGCTGTAAGCAAAAACAAAAGTGCAATTCGCATTTAGAAAACCTTTCGGATAGTAATGAGCTAGCCGGCGTATGGAAGAGCGGGGGCAAGCCCGCCTTCCCAACGCTGAGACTCCAAAGTTCGCCGGGTTTTTTCCGTCTGCAAGCCTTTCAATCCAAAAACTAGTGCTCGACTGTAAACAGCTCTGGGTCGGGAAGGCGGGCTTGCCCCCGCTTCTTTGTATAAGGCACGCTTTATACTGTGGCCTGATCAGAGTCATAACCCATCAAAGCCTTTACGTTTCATCCACTCGCGCACCACTTCCGCCTGGCTACGTTTATTCGCGTCTACCTCATAATTCAATTGCCGCATCTCTTCCGTCGAAATCGCGTGCGCCAGTTTTGCCAGCACTTCGCGCAATTGCGCGACGCCGGAGAGCGTGTCTTGCCGGACAAGATAAACTGCTTCGTACGGCGGAAAGTAATGCCGGTCATCTTCGAGTTGAAACAAATCGAGCGCGGCAATTCTTCCTTCAGTTGAGTTGCCGGCAATCAGATCCACCTGTCCCGATGAAAGCGCAATGTAAGTCAACGAAAGATCCATCTCGCGCGGCTGGTCTGCAAACTTCAATCCATAGGCTTTGGAAAAACCGGGATAGCCATCGGCGCGCGACATGAAATCCTGGCCGAACCCCGCACGCCAATTGCTCGCGTATCGGGCCGCCTCAGAAATTGTTTTCAACTTCAGCCGTCTTGCCTCGGCTCCACGAATCAGAATCGCAAATGTATTTTCAAACCCGAGCGGCTCGCTTACCGCGACGCCGAATTTTTGTGCGTACTCAGCTTTGACTTGTTCGTAAACTGCGCGCGGGTCGGTGATTGGCTGATGATGAAGAATGGCGGTGTACGATGTGCCGGTGTATTCCGGATAGAGATCAAGACGGCTCGCCAACATCGCATCGTGCGGAAGATTTCCACCAAGTTCATATTTGCGTTCAACCGTCACGCCACGCGCTTCCAACATCTGCGCCACAATTTCGGCCAGGATCACAGATTCAGTAAAATCCTTGGACCCAACCACTACATGATCGTTATTCGCCGCCGGATCCGCCGAACGCGAGTTGCGCCAACCTGAGTAAAAGAGCAGTGCCAAAGCGATAATCGCCACTCCGCCGAGCGTAATTAGTTTCACTCGCGGACCGGCGCCTGTTTTTCTTCGCCCGGCGAACGAAAAATGCTTTTCGAGCAGACCTAAACCAAAGTCCGCGCTCAAGGCCATCAACGCCGCCGGCACTGCTCCGGCGAGCAACAGCTTATTGTCGTATTGTCTCAGACCACGAAAGATGTAGACGCCCAACCCACCGGCGCCGACTGCGGCGGCAATGGTTGCGACGCCGATCGCGATGACCATGGCCACGCGGACGCCGGTAATAATCACCGGCATCGCCAGTGGAAGTTCGACTTGCCACAAAATCTGACGGCCGGTCATGCCCATCGCCACCGCAGCTTCGCGCACATTCGGATCGACGCCGACAATACCCGTGACCGTGTTTCGAATTATTGGCAGGAGCGCGTAGACAACCAGCGCAACGATCGCGGTGCGTGCGCCGATGCCACCAATGAACGGCAACGGAATAAGAAAACCAAACAGTGCCAGACTTGGGATCGTTTGCATGATGTTAGCGAGGCCCAGCACTGGTCCACGCAACGATTTTTTTCGCGTGAGCAGAATCCCGGTGGGAATGCCTATCGCGACTGCAACGAAGGTCGAGATCAAAACGAGCGACAAATGCTGTCGTAGCAGCGTGGACAGTTCCGGCCAGTTTTGTTTTAGAAAACTGAAGAAACTCACGGCGCGTCCTCCTGAATGGAACCGGCGGAGACGCGTAGTGTTTCGAGGTATGCCATTGCTTGTTCGTTTTTCGCCTTCAGAAAGTTTTCGGGAGTTTCCAGCAGCAGCAAGTTTCCTGCCTGCATTAATCCGATGCGCGAACCAAGCAACAAGGCCTCGCGCACATCATGCGTCACAAATACGGCGGTCTTATTCAGACTTTTGCTGAGTGTCGCGAACTCGCGCTGCAGACTCGCGCGTGTTAACGGATCGAGCGCGCCAAAAGGCTCGTCAAGTAAAAGCAGTGGCGGGTCGGCGGCAAGCGCGCGCGCCACGCCGATGCGCTGACGTTGCCCGCCAGATAACTCCGCCGGGTAACGATCCGCGAAATCGCGTGGTTCAAGTCCGACGAGTGACAATAGTTCGTCGACGCGCCTTCTGATCCGCGCTTGTTCCCAGCCTTCAAGTGCGGGCACGAGGGCGACGTTTTCAGCGACGCTGAAATGGGGGAAGAGGCCGCCTTCCTGAATCACGTAGCCAGTGCGGCGGCGCAAGCGGATCGGATCCCATTCAGTCGTTGGTTTTCCCTCGACGATGACTTCACCTGCGTCTGGCAGCAACAGGCGATTGATCAGTTTTAGCGTAGTTGTTTTGCCGCAGCCGGACTGACCAAGCAAGACGAGCGTTTCGCCGGGGGCCACCAAGAAAGTGAGATGAGAAATGATCGGAGCGGCAGCGGAGGCGTGCGAGAAACTGACATCGCGAAATGCGACCAGCGGGTTGTCAGTTGAGTCATTCATTTGACGTCAAGTTTTAAATGAAGAGAAGAGCGGGGGCAAGCCCGCCTTCCCGACCTCGAGCTGAATGAAATTGAGCAGGATAACCTGGGTCGAAAGACATTCAAGCCTTATCGCAGGCGCCGCTAAGACTCTCAGGTGAGGAAGGCGGGCTTGCCCCCGCTCGTCTCAGCGTTCTCAAACGGCCAACAGTAGATTGCTGCTGAACTGCTGCTTCTGATCCTGCCAAGTTTGAGCTCGAGTGAAACCTGTCGCCGCCGCCAGCTTGCCAATGTTCTCAAGATCGTACTTGTAGGAATTCTCGGTGTGTATTTGTTCGCCCTCACTGAATTGTACCTGCAGGTCGAGCTTGTCAATCGTCACAGTCTGTTCGCGGTTGCTATCGATATAAATTTCGACGCGGCCCGCGTCTTGGTTGTAAACCGCGCAATGTGAAAAGGCGCGCAGATCAAAGTTGCCCCCAAGCTCGCGATTGATGCGCGCCAACACGTTCAGATTGAATGCCGCGGTCACACCGAGCGCATCGTTGTAAGCCGCTTCGAGCACGCTCTTCTCTTTTTTCAGATCTGCGCCCAGTAACAGCGCGTCTCCCTCATGCAGTACCTGTCGCAGCGCGCGCAGAAACTTCAGCGCTTCTTCAGGATCAAAATTGCTGATATTCGAGCCAAGGAACAATGCCAGCGTGTGTGTTCTCTGTTCCTTAGCCAACTCTGCCAGGCCGGCAAAATAATCGGCCGCATAGGCTTCTATGTTCAGGCGCGGGTAAGATTGCAGCAGGATGCGCGAACTGCTTTCGAGTGCCGTAGCCGAAATATCTATTGGCATAAAAAGCAACTCATCCTGCTTTCTCAGAAGCGCTTCAATTAGCAGCCGTGTTTTGGAGGCGCTGCCGCTGCCCATCTCGATCAAAGTCGTCGGCCCGGCCACCGTGGCGACAATCTCATCCGCATAACGCTGAAGTATCTCGTTTTCAGCGCGCGTAAGGTAATACTCCGGTAAAAGACATATGGCTTCGAAAAGTTGGGAGCCCAGCTCATCGTAGAAGTATTTCGGCAGGAACCGCTTGGGTTGAGTGGTAAGCCCACGACGCACATCTTCAGCCAGCCCGGCCCGCGGATCGCGCTTGACGAGGTTGTGAATAAAAAGCTTCTCTTCGCTGATATGTTTCGGCTCAGTTGTTGACACGCGCTTTGTGCTCATTTCCGCGATGACGCCGTTCCGGATCCAGCTTGGGTCTCGATAGGGTTTGGTTATGATACCGGATCGAACTCGATTAACAACCCGCGGCCCCCGGCTCTCGCTTTAGTTCCGTCAAACCTGTTGAGGCAGCCTGCGTAAGCCGCCGCTTAGGTTATTATTTCCATGCTTGTCGAATTCAACGTTTATAGTTGGCGACGCACATCTTGTCGGGTTAGGGAGCAAAATAGTCATGTGAAACAACTTCTCATGATCGTCATGTTCAGCGCTTTGGTCTCGTCATGTAGCGAGCCTGCGCCGTTTCGCGGTTCACTACGAGACCTCGTTCCCACGCAAGTTGCGGTTTTTAGATTGAAAGGATAGTTGAAAGCAGTAGACATTGCTCCTGCTGGTAATTACCAGGAAGGCACGCTCCGACCGACCGAAGGCGTGATGGCCCAGTATGAAACGCCAGGCAAAGGGCAATTGAGCCTGCAAGTGATTAACTATCCTTCTGCGGCTGACGCCAGTAAAGCATTCAAGCAAACGCTGGAGAACATCAGTAAACTAGGAAATGGAGCGAAGTTGAGCGAAGGCACCAGAACCGGCGGACAGCACGGAGCCAGCCGAAAGATAGTGGTCGAAGGTATTGCACCCGGCTTTAACGAGATCATTTGGCTTGACGGGTCGCTCCTCTACCAGGTGTCTGGAGATAACTTAAATGCCACTTTGGAATTTGAAAAGAACCTACCTTGATAGGCGAACCGGCTCAAAGTACTGAGTGCTGAGTACTGAGTACTGAGTCATCATCTTCTCAGTACCCAGCACTCAGTACTCATCACTTGCTCTAAGGGGAGCGCGCTTGACCGGCGGCTTATGCTCCGGCAAGATCGCACGGCCATGCTTTACTTGACTTCCTTAGCGACCGTTTCGGTTCGCAAACACCTCCACAAGAGTTTCTTCTGCTTGATTGCGATACTGTTCGCAGCGGCGCCAGCCAGCGCTCAATCCTATCGGCACGAAGTGGAAACGGGTGATAAGACTTCGGTTTCGGTGAAGAGCCGAAATGGTCGCATCAGTGTAATTGCCACTGATGATCAGCAAAAGAAAGTCACCATCGAAGCTACTTCCGCCGGCGCTTTGATTGATCAAACCGACGTGCTGACCGTGGCCAAGGGAGGCGACGTCAACATCACGGTGCGCGATCGTCGCGAGAAAGACCGCATCGACCTGGTCGTGCGCGTCCCTGCGCGCACCAAAGTAAAAATCGAAAGCGAAGCCGGGGCTGTTGAGGTGGTGGGCAATCTGGAATCCGCCGAAGTCAGTACTAACACCGGCACTATTCATGCCGACGTGCCGCTCGACGCGGTCAAATTTAATTTTATGTGGAGCGCGAGCCGGCCGCGCTTTTTGAGTGACGTTGAATTACCCAAAGTTAAAGAAAAGGCCGCCGGAGTCTTCACAATTTCTGGAAAGCTGGGAGACGAAAAGCCCGACAAAGCCGAGCGGGTGCGGCTCGATTTTCTCACTCAACGCGGCGTAGTTCTGCTTAATGTCGATCCGGCGATGGTGCCTCCGGACTTACGCGAGCGGCCGCTCACTGAAGCTGCTCGGGCAATCGTCCGCAGCGGGGATAGTCAATTGACGGATGCTATTCGCAAGGTATCGCCGAAAATGTTTGGCGATTATGCCAATACGCTGCCGCCTCCCCAGAAAGAACCGGAACTCGTCAAGCGTTCCGCGCCGGGTCAATTCATCAGCGTCTTGTCGCCGCAACTAATGCGTTTCAATGCCAGCGTTACGGATCGCAATGGCCGCGCCATCGGCGGCATGAAAGAATCTGATTTCACGATTTATGAAAACGGCGTCGAGCGCGAAGTCAAACAGGTCGTACCCACCAACGAACCATTTAATCTGATTCTGCTTCTGGACGTGTCGGGCAGTGTTGAAGAACGAATCGACTTTATTCGTAAAGCCGCGCGCGACTTTTTGAATACCGCCAGCCACCAGGATCGCATTGCTATCATCAGTTTTCGCGACGACATTCAGGTGATTTCTGACTTCACCACGGACCGCAGCCTGCTTTCAAGAAAACTTGAGGACATCGATGCCGGCGGCGCGACCGCGCTGTACGACGCGCTGGGTTATGTTTTAGCAGATCCAGTTAAGAGACTACGCGGCGAACGAACGGCCATCGTGATTCTTTCCGACGGCGACGACAACAGATCGTTTGTGCCATTTCCGGCGATTCTCGAAGCTTTGATTGAGTCAGGCGCACTCGTCTACCCGTTATACATTCCTTCGGGCTTGATTCCGGAAGGCAGCGTGCCCAAACCGGAAGTCACAATCGATCCGCTGCGCACTCGTTATCTGACGTTGACTACGCGCGCTGAAGAAGAAGGTCGCAAGCTCGCAACTGCGTCGGGTGGCGTTTATTACCCGGTCCATCGCCTGGAAGATTTGCAGCGCGCCTACGATGACGTCGTGGTCCAACTGCGCACTGCCTACACGATCACCTACGCGTCAAACGTGCGAACATCAGGCAATCCGCGGGTGCGCGTGCGCGCCAATCGCGATGGCGCGTCGGTGCGCTTGAGTCCGGTGGTTAACATAGCGGCACCTTAACCTCCCATTACACGCACAAATTCTGAGAAAAATGGCTGAAAGCGTGCCAGAAATAAGCGTCGCCCGAAGGCTTTATGGCACGTTTTTCCCAGTGAAGGAATCCAACAACACCCAAGGCTGGATGATCGTTTTTCCTATCTAAAAACCGCTGGAGGAGGGCACAGTGACGCTGTGCCCTTTTTGTTTGGTACGTTACAGCGGTTGGTAATCTCCGGCTAGTTTACTTTTCATCCCTCATCCTTCATCCTTCATCCCTGCAATGTCCCAACCACTCTTCAATTCCTTATTTGACGAAGTCGAGCGCAGGCCGCTGACTGTAAGCGAACTGACTGAGTCGGTCCGCAAGGCGATCGAAGCCCGCTTCGCATCCGTTTGGGTTGAGGGAGAAATCTCAAACTTCAAAGCGCATTCATCCGGCCACTGGTATTTCACAATCAAGGATGAAGGCGCTCAACTGCGCGCGAAGTGTTTTCGTTCTGCGAACAGTCGCATACGTTTTCGTCCCACCGATGGCTTGCATGTGCGCGCGCGCGGGCGTCTGTCGGTTTATGAAGCGCGCGGCGATTATGAAATGATCGTCGAAGCGCTCGATCCTGTCGGCGCCGGCGCTCTGCAGATTGCTTTTGAACAACTGCGCGATCGTCTTCAGGCGGAGGGTTTATTTGCCGATGCGTTGAAACGCCCGCTGCCGGTTTTTCCCGGCCGAGTTGGTGTAGTCACTTCGCCTACCGGCGCCGCTATTCGAGATATTCTCAACGTCATTTCGCGGCGCACGCGCACTGTCCATGTGCTTTTTTCCCCAGCGCGCGTGCAGGGCGAAGGCGCCGGCCGCGATATCGCGCGGGCCATTAAACTAATTAACGAACATCATGCAAATGCGCAGCGGGAAGAACGTCATCACGATCTGGTGGACGTACTGATAGTGGGTCGCGGCGGTGGGTCGACCGAGGATCTTTGGGCGTTCAACGAAGAAGAAGTTGCCCGCGCCATTCGGGCCTCGACCATTCCTGTGATTTCAGCGGTGGGCCACGAAACGGATTTCACCATCGCCGACTTTGTCGCCGACCGCCGGGCGCCCACGCCATCCGCCGCTGCTGAGCTGGTGGCCGCGCGCGAGGATCAGATTTGCTCGGCGATCGAACAGTTGAGCCGGAATCTCTCACGCTATATTCGTTATCGCATTGTGAATGCGCGGGCGCGCGTGCAGGAACAGGCTCTTTCTCAGGCATTCGCTGAGGTGCGCAGCAGACTGCGCGACGCTGCGACCGCAACAAGCTCCGCACAACATCGTCTTCATATTTTGGTGAGCGAAGTAATGCGTGACGCGCACCTTCGCGCCGATTCTCTTAATCGCATTCTTGAACCGGCTCAACTTCGCGCGCGTGTCCGGGAGGCGCGAGTTCGCTTTGGTTCGGCGTATACTGGCTGCACGACGGCAATTGAAAGTCAGCTTGCGGATGCAGAAAAACGCTTCGCGTTGGCGACGGCCTCGCTTGATGCGCTGTCGCCGCTGGCAGTACTGCAGCGCGGTTATGCAATCGCCCAACGCGAAGATGGAACGCTCTTGCGAGACGCTTCGTCGGTTTCGATAGGGGATTCAGTGCAGGTGAGACTGGCGAAAGGAAGAATTAGAGCGAGCGTGCAGGACAAAGAAGAAACGTGAGTTGGAAAAGCGTTGCCGTAAAAGCTCTTCGGCGCGGCTTTGGCTTTGCCGCCTGATGTGCGGCGGTGGCTATGCCCCGGCGTAGAGGTGCCTTTTAACTTTTTGGGCTAAGCCCTTAATTAATCCGAAGGGCTAAGCCTCGATCAGGGGCATACCCCCAGAGTAAATTTGGGTGCTGTTGGCGGGGGTATAGCCACCGTCGCTTATCAGGCGGCAAAAGCCGAACCTAACGTGTCCTATGACATTTTGCGTAAACCTAGCTGGGGCACGAACGCAACCTTGTTAGGACGTCTCGATCAAAGAAATGAAAAACGACAAACCACCAAAAAGTTTTGAAGCATCGCTCGAGGGCCTGGAAGAAATTGTCCAGCAACTCGAGGGGGGCGATTTGCCGCTGGAGAAAAGTCTGGAACTCTTTGAGCAGGGGATCAAACTCTCGCGCCAGTGCCAGGAACGTCTTAGCCAGGCGGAAAGGCGTATTGAGGTTTTATTGCGCGACAATCAGGGGCGTCCAGTAGTCAGCGCGTTCGAAGATTCGAAGGTGAACACAGGCAGCAGCAATGATGAAGACGTCTTCTGAAATGCCGGGTTGCGCGCGCGCTGTTCCCTTGCCTGAATTTCTGACGCAAGCACGCAAGCTCGTCGACAGCGAACTGGACCGCCTTTTGCCGGACGAATCCTTTTCCCCAAAAAACATTCACGCTGCCATTCGCTGGAGCGTTTTCGCAGGCGGCAAACGCTTTCGTCCGGCGCTGCTGCTGGCTGTGGGTGAAACTTTTGGCGCAGCACGCGAATCATTGCTCGCTACCGCCTGCGCCTTGGAGATGATCCACACCTATTCGCTGGTCCATGATGACCTGCCCTCAATGGATAACGATGATTTGCGACGCGGACGTCCCACCTGTCACGTGCGCTTTGGCGAGGCAACTGCGATTCTCGCCGGCGACGCACTACTAACATTGGCCTTCAAGACAGTTGCCGAAGACGGCAAACTGTCGGCTACGAAGCGGGCCCTTTTGATTTCGGAGATTGCCGGAGCAGCCGGCACTCCTGAGGGAATGGTTGCGGGTCAGGCTTACGATCTGGAAGCAGAATCGCGGAAGGTTGCAGCCGCTGAGCTGGAACTGATTCACCGCTTGAAGACTGGCGCCTTGATTACCGCCGCGGCACGCTGCGGCGCAATTATCGCCGATGGGTCGACTGCCGCGTTGGCAGCCGTTACCGACTATGCCAGCCAACTTGGGTTGTTGTTTCAAATCACTGATGATCTGCTCGACGTAACCGCAACGGCCGAAGCTATTGGCAAGACACCGGGCAAAGATGCACGCTCGCGCAAAGCAACTTATCCGGCGCTTTATGGAATCGAAGCCACTCATAAGCACCTGGCAGCCGCGCATGCCTCAGCTTGCGCCGCACTTGATAGCATTGACGAGCCAACTGAGTTGCTAAGATCTATAGCCGACTTTATTCTTGAGCGCGAGTCATAATGTAAAGCAAACTGTTAGTTTGCGGCGGTCCCCCAGCCATTCAAGTTGAACGCTAACGAGCCACCGCAAACTAACAGTTTGCTTTACGACGCACCGCAAACTTTTCGTTTGCGGCTGCTACCAAAAACAAATCTATGACATACAAGCTTATCTTATTCTTAATCATCGCAATCGCCTTCTCCATTGCTTGCAACAAGCCCAAAACTTCCGCATTTGACGCTGCCGCTTACAACGCTGCGATGGGCAAGTGGCAGACCGACCGTGCGACCAACCTCAAAAAGGAAGACAGCTGGCTGACGCTTGTCGGTCTTTATTGGCTGAAAGAAGGCGAGAACAAGTTTGGCAGCAACCCTGCAAACGCAGTCGCACTACCAAAAGACAAGGCGCCTGACGTTGCCGGTTCGTTTTGGCTGGATAATGGTCATGTTCGACTCGTCGCCCCGTCATCCGCCAATATCACAGCGGACGGCAAGCCTGTCACTGAACTCGATCTCAAGGACGACAATGATGACAGTGGGCCAACAATTCTGAAAATGGGCACGCTGATCATCAACATCGTCAAACGTAGCGACCGCATCGGTGTTCGGGTGAAAGACTCGCAGGCAGCGGCGCGTTTGCAATTTAAGGGTCTTGATTATTTTCCAACCGATCCCAAGTGGCGCATTGAAGCGCGCTTTGAACCCTATCAACCGGCGAAGATGGTTCCGATCACGAATGTGCTGGGCATGACTGACAATGAAACTTCGCCGGGAGCGTTGGCATTCGAGGTGGATGGGAAGACTTACCGCCTTGATCCAATCCTGGAAAAAGGCGAGAACGATTACTTCATCATGATTGCCGACGAAACTACCGGACGGGAAACTTACGGCGCTGGCCGTTATCTTTACGTCTCACCGCCGGACGCATCAGGAAAAGTCGTGATTGACTTTAACAAAGCTTACAACCCACCGTGTGCCTTCACTGCGTATGCGACCTGTCCGTTGCCACCAAGGCAGAATCATCTACCCCTGCGCATCGAGGCGGGCGAAAAGAAATACTCCGGCGCGGCACATTGATTAACAAAGGGCGCGCATTAGGCGAATGACGCTGAATGAAGGAAGCCTGCGCAATCAAGCCTCCGTAAATCTCGAGGGAGAGTTCCACTACCAGAAAGCGATATTCCACGAGCTTGAGCAAGGCGATTAGCAATCCACCCAGCAGACCGTAAATGAGAATGTGTTTTTTCACGAAGCCAATGCTTAGCGAGTGCTTCCGCTACTGATTGCCGCCGTTGATGCCAGCTTTCTTCTGCATCGCTCTCAGGCTTTCGGGAATGAAGGACGTGATGTGGTGAATTTCTTCCCGGCCGTCGGCAAACGTCTGGTACAAAGCGAAGTCAGGCAGCGACAGGCAAGACAGCGGCGATTGCAGGTTGTAGCCGGTGTCGATGCCGATGGCGCTGTGCGAAATGTAAATGCCATGGCGGCCCAATCGTCCGCGCAAAGGCAAGAGCGGCGTTGGTGTGTGGCCAAAGATGCAGGGCTTGCCGCGGTAGTTCTTATAAAAATCGAGATCGCGCATCCATAACAGCGCTTGCGGCTCAGTGTCACTTGGATGTTTGTCGCGTTGCAGGCCCGCGTGAACGTAGATGGCGTAATCGTCTTCGTGAAAAAAGGGGAGAGCGTTAAAGAAATCCAGATGCTCTGCCGGCAAGCTACTCTCAATCGTGCGCCGCGCCTCATCCAGGTCATGCTCGCTGGTAATCGCGAGGGACTTGTTTACATATTGCTCAAACGTTCGCTCGCCGCCAGTCACCGGAGTTATCCAAAGGTTGGCGCTGCCTTCAATAAAATCGAGCAGCATCTGCTCGTGATTACCGCGCAGGCAAAGCACGTGTTCCGGATTCTCGCGCTGAAGTTTCACTGCGAGGTCAACGCAACCGGGAGCGTCCGGCCCGCGATCAATAAGGTCGCCCAAAAAAACTAGCGTGTCCGCGGATTCATCACGCGGCAACATGTCGAGCAGGTTATGAAGTTGGGCACAACGGCCGTGAACGTCGCCAACGACGAAGGTTTTCATCCAGTGTTTGCCTCGCGCTTATGCAGCGACGCTTTGACCCCTTGCATTAATTCCTGAAATCGCGGGTCAGCGTGAAGATCGGACCAGTTTGGATCAGACTCGAACCAAAGATAATTTTCGTTGCCAAGTTTTATTGCTTTCTCCAGCCATTCCAACGCCAGCACCTGCCGCCCCTGAAGCAGATACGCCGAAGCCAGCCAGTACGAAATGTCATGATCGGCGGCAGCAGCAATCTTAACTCGTGACGTCAGTTGCTGGTTGGCCAGATCGTGCTTTCCCTGTGTGCTTAGGCACGTTGCCAGAATCGTTCTGACGCCGTCCATCATCGGATTTCTTTCGAGTACCTCCTCGATCATTTGCGTCGCGGCGTCAACGTCTCCGCGATAGTAAAGCACACGAGCACGAAACGTCTTGACCATTAGGTTGTCTGGTTCAATTTCAGCGCTCTGATCCAGCTCGCGCAAGGCCTCTTCATATCGTGCCTGGTACATGAAGATGCGCGCGCGATGATAACCAGCCACTACCTGGTCGGCGGGGTTAAGCCGGGCCATGCGCTCAAAACTGCGTAGCGAACGCTCGTACTCAGCATCCAGCCGCGCCAGATATCCACGTATGAATTGGACGCCCGCGTCATTTGGGTACTCCTCGCGCAACAACTCGACTTCTTCGCGCGCCTTCGGCTTCTGGCCGCTTGAGATGTAGATGAATACCATCTGCATACGCGCTTCAAGCAACTTAGGATCGATTGCCAGCGCTTGGTTGAATTCTTTTTCCGCTTTACTGTAATCGTCCGGTTCGGCCAGCGCTTTAAGCACGCGGTGAACGTAGCAACTTCCCAGCGCCGAATGGGGTAGCGCAAAGTTTGAATCCAAACCAATCGCGCGCTCGAAGTGGTCAATTGCCGAGTCGAGGTCGGCGCGCGCAGTCGTGTGATAGATGAACTGAGCCAAACAATTGCGTCCGCGCAGGTACTCTTCTGAAGCTGCTGCGTTGGTGGTGGAGCCTTTCGCCAACTCGTCTTTCTCGTCCGGGCTTAGCTCGATACGCAGGCCATCAACGATGTGCCGCACAATTGTGTCCTGTACCGCGATGATGTCGCTGGCGTCGGCATCGATGCTGTCGCTCCACAGAATCTCGCTGGTGCTTACGTCCAGCAGTTGCACCGTAACGCGCAGATGATCCTTAGCCCGCAAAAAACTAGCGGTAAGAATCGCATCGACGCTCAACTCGCGACCAACGTCGCCGGGATCAAATTGTTTGCCTTGATACTTCACGATCACCGATGAGGGCCGCACCACCAGGGAGCGCACGCGGGCGAGCTCCGTTATCACCGCATCGGCAAGTGAAAACTCATAGAATGCTGTTTCCGGATCGTTACCCAAATTTTTGAAAGGCAGGATCGCAACGCTCTTGCGTTCGCGATCGCCAAGCGTAGTCGGTGTTTCATGCGCTTCGCGCGACTGCGGCGCGGTAGCCCGGCGGCCAGATGAACCCGATGACGTATCGCCACTCGCGACATTCTTGAACCAACGAAAGGCTCGAGACATCGGACTTTCGTTATGCAGGTGACGGGGCGCGACCGGCAAACCGCTTTCATCGATAACCGCCCCGCTGGTTACGGCGAGATCGCGCACGACCGCGCGCAGGTCATCGCGAAACTGGGAAATTTGTTGATAACGATCGCGCGGACTCTTCTTGAGCGCACGATCCAGAATTTGCTGCAAGCGCGGCGGCACCGGGTCGGGCCTGGCCTCACTCAGCGGAATGGGTTCGTCATGGACCACTGCGTGCCGAACATCCACCGCGGTCTGGCCGCGAAACGGCCAGCTGCCGGTCAACATCTCATAAACCAGCACGCCCATCGAAAAGATGTCGGCACGCGAATCGACTCGGTCGCCTTTCGCCTGTTCCGGCGCGGCGTAGGTGGCCGTACCGTAAGGGACGCCCACTTCAGTCAACTCCGTGTGATGAATTCCGGAAGTGCGCGCTGCTTCGTCGTCGAGTAACTTTGCCAGGCCAAAATCCAACACCTTTACCTGGCCCTTGCTGGTTACCATGACGTTGCCGGCTTTGACGTCGCGATGAATGATGCCCTGCGCGTGCGCCGCGGCCAGCGCGTCGGCAGTTTGAATGGCAATTGAAAGGGCGCTCTCGAGTTTCAAAGGTTTGCCGTTGACTAACTGCCGAACGTTGCGGCCTTCGACGTATTGCATGGCAATGAAGTGAACGCCGCCAATTTCATTGAGATCGAAAATGGTGCAAATGTTTGGATGGTCCAGTGCGGATGCCAGGCGCGCCTCGCGCTCAAACCTTTTCAGGTTTGCTACCTTGGCGGTGAGCTCCTGCGGCAGAACCTTGATCACCACCGCGCGGCCCAGTTTGGAGTCGATCGCTTTATAGACCGTTCCCTGCCCGCCTGCGCCGAGTTTTTCAAGAATCTTGTAGTTCCCTAAGGTTGTGCCGACCATGCTTTTTGTTGAGTGTCTTATTTAACTCCCGATAGTGGTCGGTCGGCAACCGAAAAGGGCAAATGAGGCTGGGATCGAATCAGTATCATTGGTCTAGACGAAGAAAGCGGACGACTGAGTCCAGGGCCAATCAGTCGTCCGCTTCACAAATTCGTGAGTAGTATTGTTGCTAATCTCTAATGATAGTTCGCTGAAATATCGGCCCGACCCTCGAGCGCTAGACGATCGGCGTCACCTGGCTGGCCGCCAGCCGCCACCGTCCTGCCTGCCATACCCAGAACTGGATGAAGCGCGAATTCTGCGTTGCGCCACTTGCATCCCTGGTTGTGACCAATCCAGTTGCGATTCCCGAATTTCCATATGTTCGCACAGCGATTTCAGTCACGGTCACAACCGTGGGCCCGGTTCCGTCTTTTAGCATTTTGACGCGACCAGCGGCGTCGACCATCTTGCCGTCGGGTCCAGTAAAGGTGTAGTCGGCGGTGTAGTAGCTTTTGAGCTTGTCTGCGTTGCTTGCCTTCACTAATTCAAAAAACGTATTTACTGCCTTGTCCAATCCAGCTTTGTTGCCCATTCCTTTTTGGGCCGGGCAAACTGCGGGGATTGAAAGCGCGACAAAAACGAAAGCGGCCATCATAATTCTTTTCATGCGTTTTTTTCTCCTGGGGAATTTATAGTTAAGCCGGTAGCTTTCGTGAGCTTCGCGCACAATGACACGGTTTTCACGAAAACAGTTTGACGATTTTGGGTGAATTCGAAAACGATCTGGACTTGGCGCGGAGGTTATCACACAGCCACAAGAATGAACAAGACCGAAGCGCTTAGCCGGTGGGCCATGCTTTGTTTCGAGTGATGTAAACACCGAACGGCATTCACAAGAAGCAACCAGCATAGTCCGCGGTAGCGGACGACCGAAAATAGCCCGGCGATTTATCGCTGGGAGCCCTGGAAACCTGAATCTAAGTCCGTGAAACGGACGGTTGAAAAGAGTGGGGTATCCTTCAGCCGTCCGCTTCACGGACTACGTCCTTTCGTCTCTTATCCCCAGCAGTGAACTGCTGGGCTACTGTCGTTCATCCGCTATCGCGGACTGAGAAAACTGTTGGTGCAAAGCAATAGGGACTAAACAGCGTGCATTGGTGCTGGCTAATACTTCGCCACGCCTGGATCGACTTCATCCGACCAGGCGCTGATCCCGCCTTTGAGATTTACCAGCTTTCCGTTAAAGCCGGCCTGCTTTAAAGCCTCAATAGCTTTGGCGCTGCGCACACCGCCCTTGCAGTGCACGACTGTTTCGCGCGACGCGTCAATCTCGTTCATGCGATTGACTACTTGCGCGAGGGGAATCAACTTCGTCTGCGGCAGGCGCGCAATTTCATACTCGTGTGGTTCGCGCACGTCGATGATCTGGATATCGTCGCCACGATCCAGCCTTTGCTTTAGTTCCGTTGCGGTGATCTCGTTTAACTGCGGCGCTGCAACTTGCTGCGACGGAGCCACGCCGCAGAACTGTTCGTAGTCAATCAGCTCCTTGATAGTGGGATTCTCGCCGCAGACTGGGCAGTTGGGATCTTTGCGCAGCTTAAACTCACGAAACTTCATGTGCCACGCATCAAACAGCAGCAGTCGATTTACCAACGTGTCTTCCGCGCCGAGAATTATCTTGATGGTTTCGTTTGCCTGGATTGCGCCCACGATCCCCGGCAGCACGCCAAGCACGCCGCCCTCCGCGCATGACGGGACCAGGCCGGGCGGCGGTGGTTCAGGATAAAGACAGCGATAGCACGCACCACGCTCGGCCCAAAACACACTTGCCTGGCCTTCAAAACGGAATATCGAGCCGTAAACATTTGGCTTGCCGGTCAACACGCAGGCATCGTTGACAAGGTAGCGAGTGGGAAAGTTATCGGTGCCATCAACAATGATGTCGTAGTTCTTAAAGAGAGCGAGCGCGTTGTCGCTGGTCAGTCTGATGTCGTGCGTTTCGATTTCAATATGCGGATTGATATCGGCGAGTCGCTCTCGCGCTGAATCGACTTTTCGCCGGCCCACATCCTTAGTGCCGTGCACAATCTGCCGTTGCAGGTTGGACGAATCAACCACATCGAAATCGACCAGCCCGAGACGGCCGACACCGGCTGCGGCCAGATACATACCGAGCGGCGCGCCTAAGCCACCAGTACCAATCGCCAGCACGCTGGCGGCTTTTAATCGCCTCTGCCCTTCGAGCCCAACCTCAGGCATGATTAGGTGGCGGCTGTAACGCGCTATCTCTTCATTCGAGAGCGCCGGCAAATCTTTCACATCCGCTTCAGCGGTGGCACCGCCGGCGATCGCAGGAACAATCATTAAGGTGTCGCCATCCTTCAATGCTGTGGCCGCACCGGATTGCTGTCGGATGTCTTCATCGTTGAGGTAGACGTTGACAAAACTACGCAGCTTGTTCTGGTCGTCGTAAAGATGGCGCCGCAGCTCGGCGTATTGCGAGGTCAACTGATCGAGAGCTTCACCGGCAGTTGTTGCCTGCAACTCAATGCGAGATTGACCGTCTGCAAAGTTGCGCAGGGCGGTGGGTATGGCAATAGTGACTGACATCTTAGTTTCCTTTCAAAATCTCTTCCTCAACAAAGCGAGTTCGATCTGTTTGCATTTCCCAGGAACGCAACTCTTCCGCTTGGCCTGATTTTATTGCGACGACAATGTAGGAATAGACTGGCCACGCATGTTCAAGATCGTAAGCTGAGGGCACCGCCGGATGATCCGGATGCGAATGATAGAACCCGACGATATCCAAGCTGCTTGCGGCTGCGTGCTGTTCGCCGCGCAATAATTCCTCGGACCGAATTAAAAACCGGTTGCGCTTTGCCGCTTCCTCACGAGCATTCGAGATGGGAAAGAGTTCTGCGCAAACTTTCTTGCCCTCGTTTTCGAAACGACCAAGCAAAAGACCGCAGCATTCATACGGATAATCGCGTTCACCGTGGGCCATGATCTCGCTTCGTTGGTCGGTAGTTAATTCCAACATCAGTTTGACGAAAGCCTCTTCGATTTTACACGCAACCTTTGGTACAACAAATTCCGCGCTGAATGAACAACGAAACCAGCCTGCCCCGCAGGCTAGGAGTCACTGATGGTTGTTTAGCGTTTTCTCGCAACATCAATTTCCACTGCTTCTGCACTTCAAACAAATTCACTCAACATACTTCTCGCCGCCGTCGCACAGGATTGTCACTACGACTGCGTCTTTGCTCAAAGTCCGTGCCAATCGCAAAGCTGCAAACACGTTTGCGCCAGAACTCGGACCAACGAACAAACCTTCTTCTCTTGCCAAACGTTGCGTCATCACCAGTGCATCGTCCGTTGCCACCTCAACGTTCTCATCTGCCAGCGCTGGATCGTAAATTCCCGGCACCATGGCAGTCTGCAGATGCTTCAAGCCTTCGAGACCGTGCAGTGGCGAGTCAGGCTGCATCGCGATTGCCTGAACCTGCGGGTTGAATGACTTCAGCCGGCGCACAACGCCTACGAAAGTTCCGGTCGTTCCCAAACCGGCAACGAAGTGTGTGACGCGCCCTTCGGTTTGTTCCCAAATTTCCGGCGCGGTCGTGTCATAGTGCGCGCGCCAGTTGGCATCGTTGTTGTACTGATCGGGATAGAAATATTTTGCCGGCTCATTCCGAAATATTTCGCGGGCAACCAACTGCGCGCCGTCAGTTGATTGCAACGGATCTGTTTCAATGATTTGCACGCCAAAGCTGCGCAGGATCTGTTTGCGCTGGCGACCGGCATTTTTCGGCAAACACAATGTCACCGGATAGCCGCGGGCAGCGCCGATCATCGCGTAGGCGATGCCTGTGTTGCCGCTAGTGGCATCGAGGATAGTCATCCCGGGAAGCAAAGTCCCGGAACGCTCGCCCTCCAGAATCATTCGCAGCGCCGGCCGATCCTTAACTGAACCGCCGGGATTCAGATGTTCTGCCTTCGTAAACAATGTAACGCCGTCCGGCAGTCCCGCCGTAATCCGCCGCAGTTGAATCAGCGACGTTCCCCCGATGCTGGTTTCGATCGAGGTTTTTGCTCCTAGTTGTTCCGAAATGCTCGCGCTCATATTTCCCGCTTCTAAATCCAAACTTTTAGCCAACCAAAAATTTAACCGGCCGCGAATTTCTTTCCATTCGCGGCCGGTTCTGAAAACTTTTGCTGGGTTAGTTTAAGAAATCTGCTCTACTTCACCCCCGCAAATGCTCTGCCGGTCGCGTCCCCAACAACAGACGCAACATACGCAACAACAGAAGCAATAGCAGGGTTTATTCATTTGGTCAGCTTTCGAGAGCGACTATAGAAACTCACTAATACTCTGTCAAGCCAGCGGACACTTCGTAAAGCAAACTGTTAGTTTGCGGTGGCTGGTCGCGACTCAGGTTGAAGGCTTGTCCTACCGCAAACTCTTAGTTTGCAGTAGTTGGTTGTCACTCAAGGCTGAATCTTAGCGACCACCGCAAACTAACAGTTTGCTTTACGATTTAATTTGCCAGCCCCATCTGCCAGAGCATGAACGAATAATCAAACGCAATTTCGCGCAGGTAATCATAGCGGCCTGATGAACCGCCATGGCCCGCTCCCATATTTGCTTTCAAAAGCAGTGGGTTGTTGTTGATTCGCAGCGCGCGGATCTTGGCAACTAGTTTTGCACCTTCCCAATATGGTACCTGACTATCGTTAAGTGAGACCTTCACCAGCATCGCGGGATAAGCTTTCGCGCCCACGTTATCGTAAGGCGAATACTGCTTCATATAATCGAACGAAGCCTTCTCGTTTGGATTGCCCCATTCGATGTACTCGCTGGTAGTCAGCGGCAAGGTGGCGTCAAGCATCGTGTTGAGCACATCGACGAAAGGCACCTGCGCCACCACTGCTTTGAAAAGATCCGGACGCATGTTGGTGACGGCGCCAACCAGCAAACCGCCGGCGCTGCCGCCCTGGATCACCAGCCGATCGCTGGACGTATATTTGTTTTTGACCAGATAGTCGCCAGCGGCAATGAAGTCTGTGAACGTATTCATCTTCTTCATCATGCGGCCTGCATCTCGCCACTCTTCGCCGAGCTCGCCACCACCACGGATGTGCGCGATCACGTAAATTACGCCGCGATCCAGCAAACTCAACCGGTTGGAACTAAATGTCGGCGCGATCGAAATGCCATACGATCCGTAGCCGTATAACAACAACGGCGCCGAGCCGTCGAGTTTTGTGCCCTTGCGATAAACCATCGATAGCGGGATGCGCGTGCCGTCAGATGCGGTCGCAAACAAACGTTCGGACTGATAATTCTGCTTGTTGAAACCGCCCGGCACCTCGGTCTCTTTCAACAACGAGGCCTTGCGCGTGTTCATGTCGTAGTCGAACACCGAAGTTGGTGTTACCAGCGACTGGTAGTTGTAACGAACCACATCCGTATTGAATTCACGGTTTTGCGCGAGGGACGCAGCATAGACGGGCTCCGGAAACCCGATGCGATGTGTCTGGTTGGTTTTAAAGTCCAGGACTTCCAGTCGCTGCAAACCACTTTCCCACTCGGACAAAACCAGGTGGTCGGCAAACGGATCGACGCCTTCGATCTTCACTGCCGGCCGGTGCGCAATAAACTCTTTCCAGTTTTGCTGTCCCGGGTTTGAGTCCGGCGCAGTTACCACGCGAAAGTTCTTTGCGCCTTTGTTGGTGCGAATGTAAAAAAGATTCCCGCGGTGATCGATGTCGTATTCGTGATCCGCCTCGCGCGGAGTGACGATTTTCAATTCTGCTTCGGGCGCGTTTGCCGGCAAATAGCGATACTCGGTCGAGGTCTTGCTTTCCGAGCCGACAAAGATTATGGCTTTGTCACGCGTGCGCCCGGCGCCGATGTCGAACAGCTCGTCCTTCTCTTCAAAGATTAAATCGGTTTTGCCGCTGCCCAGCACGTGACGGAAAAACTTGTCCGAACGTTTTGTAACCGCGTCTTCGGTAGTAAAAAAGATTGTCTTATTGTCGGTGGACCAGGCGACGTTGCCCACACGCTCGAACGACTCGGGCAACAATTGGCCGGTGCGCAAGTCTTTGATCTGGAGTTTGTACTGGCGATAGCCGGTCGTATCGGTCGTGTGGGCGAGCAGGTTGCCGTCGTCGCTGGGAACAAAGGCGCCGACGCTGAAAAACTTCAGGCCTTTGGCGAGTTCGTTTTGATCGAAGACCAACTCTTCCTTCGCAGTCAGGGTGCCCTTCTTCCGGTAATTGATCGAATATTGTTTACCCTTCTCGGTATGCGAGTAGTAAAAATAATCGCCCTGTCGGTATGGAACGGTGTCGTCAGTTTCTTTAATGTGTCCGACCATTTCGTTATACAGCTTTTCCTGGAGCGCCGTCGTCGACTTCATCATTTCAGCGGCATAGGCATTTTCGGCCTCGAGGTGAGCAATTACAGTGGGACTGGTTTTCTCGCGCAGCCAAAAATAATCGTCGGTCAAGGTGTCACCGTGAATCGTGGTCGTCTTTGTTTTCTTTTCCGTCATAGGCGGCTGCGGCGCGGACGCCTCTCCATTTGATTGCGCAAAGCTGAAATTGCTAAGCGGAAAAATAGTCACCAGCAAGACTAAAAATTGGATGGTTAATGTTCTGCGTAATCTCGTCATAGTTAATTCTCTCTAAAGAAATGCAGGCGTTGAATCTCGCACGAACCAAAATCCTGGTGTTGCAAGAGCCACGCAGCGTTGAAAATTGTGTTTGTGTCTGAGGCGCACGGCCGTCAGTCGTGGACGGTTCAACCACGCGGCGGGTCACCCCAACCCGACCCTTTATATTTTCCGTCTTCAACAATGCAAGGGACCGTCGGATCGCCGCCGGAGTAGCTCAGCATTTCCTTGCGGCGAGCGCGATCGTTCTGCGCGTCATAGTCGGTAAAAGGAATGGAATTTTCGTTGTAATAAACCCGGGCCTGGTCGCAATAAGGACAGCCGGGTTTGGTGTAGATAACAAGTGCCAAGTTAAATTCCCTCCGAGGTGAGTAGTTTAGCAAGGCAACTGTGGAGATGAGAAATGCCGCCCAAGAAGTAGCACAGACTTCAGTCTGTGCTTGGCAAGAACCCACAGACTGAAGTCTGTGCCACACAAAGCAGTTCAGAGTACAAACTTTAGCTTGAGCTGTTACCACGCAGCAATCTGAAGGTTGCACTCTGAACTTCTTGAGCTTATCGCCGCAAAAGATCGATGTGTTATTTTGGAGGAGGAATCGCTATACTGCGAGGGAAATGAGCGAGCAGACCTGCGAACCTTCACCAACTCCTGTTGAAAGCGATCTGCTCGATCCCTACGAAAGATTGGTAAAGATCGAGGTGTTGGGCCAGCGGGTTGAAGTGCCCGAAAATAACCGCCTGCTTCGCTGCTTTCAATACCTCTCGCTGGAGACGATTTCCTACGGCGATTTTTGCTGGAATGGCGACTGCACCAACTGCCAGGTTTGGTATCACACCAAAGACCAACCGAACGATAATGGCAAGCCGGCACTCTCCTGCCGCATCGATGTGATCGAAGAGATGGTGATTACCGCGATGAGTCCGTTCATCAAACTCCGTGGGATAACCAAGTAACGTTCCTTACCGTTCACACCGTTCATCCCTTCGGAGCAAAAACAGAATATTTTCCATTTACCATTTTCTATTTCTCATTTAAGTCGCAACGTCGACCGTGATTGGTAAAGGTAAGAGTCGAACAGGAACCCAGGGGAGCCCGGCGAGCTATCTGACTCTACGGTATCCTGCCAATGAGAAATGAAAAATGGTAAATGGTAAATGGAAAATCTTTCCTTTCTCTTTCAACTTACTTGACCCCCGTTGCGGACAAGGAAAGGACAGGCAAGCGTGCCTGTCCTCCTTTAGGTCCGGCGAGCGTGACGGCGATCCTGGCGATAATCGCGAAAGTCACCACGTCTGTCCCGACGATCCACCCGCAAGCCCCGACGGTCGCTCCGAATATCGTGTGTATCCGTTCTGATTTCTCGCCGGTCAGCGCGCAACTCCTGTTGCGTTGCGCCTTCCCGTTTGTCCGCGCGGTATTCGCGCACGTCGCCACGACGGTCTATCACGTCGCCGCGAATGTCGCGACGATCTGAACGAATATCTTTCCTGTCAGATCGAACCTCGCGGCGATCAGCGCGCAATTCTCTGCTTTCCCAGCGGTTGATCTTTCGCTGGGCCGTTGCTGTTGTCGCGCTTACTGTAAAAACCGCTATCGCCACCAGCATGCCAGTCAAAAATGTTCTCCTCATTTTCGTTCTCCTCCTCTTTCTAGTTCCTTAAGTTTTTGCGCTGAACCTGGGTCCAGCGCTGTTCCAGTTCGCCGAATGCCGAGGAGAGAAAACACTTCACCCTGGACGCACAATGACGCGGTCCGAGCTTGGCTCAGTTTTATTCGGGAACCCCCTTGCTAAGAACTTAGACGCGGAGGTGATGGATGTAGACGAAATTTGTGAGGCGAGCAGTTTAGAGTACAGGCTTCAGCTTGCTCTTGGGTAGGCAAACCAAAGCCCATGCTTCAACTTAGTATTTCGGCACGCTCGGATCGACTTCATTGGACCAGGCGATGATGCCGCCTTTCAGGTTTAGTAGGTTGCCGGTAAACCCTGATTGCTTTAGGGCCTCAATTGCCCGAGCGCTGCGTCCACCCATCTTGCAATGCACCACTGTCTCGCGGGCCGGATCGATTTCAGACATGCGATTGATTACCTGGCCCAGCGGAATGTGTATTGAATTTGGAATATTGCCGATTGCGACTTCATCAGCTTCGCGCACGTCGACGATTTGAATGTCGTCGCCATTGTCCAGTCGTTGTTTAAGTTCAGTGACGCTGATTTCCGGCATCTGCTGAGTCGTTGCCTGATTCATAGATCCTCCATCAATTTATTAAGGGCGGTTGGTTGTAACTGTCACCAAGGTTGTAAACCAAAACGGAGACGTAGCGCAAACCGGAGTTTACACGCGTTACTTATGCAATGTAGGTAAGTTTGAAATTTCAAAGAAGATGGTTGTTATTCGCCGCTTTTACTGAGAGCGCGGGCGGGGGGACGCGAAGCGATCTTATTAGCACCGCGGCTTCAGCCCGGTTAGCAAACGCAATTGACAAGGAATCGTTTCTAACGGTTTTTGTTGGCTGGAGGATCAGTAGAAACCGTTCGAAACGGTTCAAGGAATCATATTTAGACCTTGACCACCGGGCTAAAGCCGCGGTGCTAATAAGATCGCTTCGCGTTCCTCCGTCCGCAATTCCAATAAGAAGTCGATATAACGACCGAAACTGACCCAGTACCCGTCACTGTTGTCGGTTCTTCTCCGCTTCGAAGATCAGTTAGACTGATTGGCGCAGCCTAAGATCCTGTCAGGAGCACGCGATGCGGTTTGAGTTTTACCACTCGGGTCTCGACAACATTCCCAAACTCTCCGTCGATGGCACGGTCGGGAATAGTATTCACTTTTCGCATTGGCAGGGAAACGAAACGCCCGCCGAAGTTAAGGCTGACACCTCGACCGAGATTGCGTTGAACCTGATGGCCTCGCCAAACAGAGACGCGCTAACACAGGGCATCGAACTCATAACTAACAATCATTTTGATACGGACGGTATCTTGTCTGTTTGGACCATGCTGAACGGCGAACGCGCGCCGGAATTGCGCGACCAGCTGATTCCGGCTGCCGAAGCGGGTGATTTTTCTGAATTCACCAACGACAACGCCATTCGTGCCAGCATCGCCATTCAAGGTTCGGATCAACCTGTAACAGCCGACGACGCGGGATCACCTTTGGCGCATCAACTCGCCGGCGGCCCAGTTGACGGTGACGCGCGCGCGTATGAGTTGGTTCTGCCGGAAGTTGAACGCCTGCTGACCCGAACCGATGAATATGAAAACTTGTGGCGCGGGCCGTGGCAACAAATTGCGACTGCGATCGACAGCTTCGAACGAGGAGCAAGCACTGTTCAGGAAATTAACGAGGCAAAGCTATCGCTCATTACTATTGCGCGCGAAGTGTTTGGTCCAACAGGATTCGATCCAGCCCGCCACGCTGCTCCCTTCACAGCTATCTCGCACTATGCGAAGGGCCAACTGTTTCTAATCGCGATTCCTTACCAAACCGGTTGGGCCTACCGCATCGACTATCCCTATTATTCGTGGGCCGAAACAATTGTGAGACCACGCATCGAGCGACGCAATTTTGCGCTGCTCGTTTCCAGTCTCAACCAGCTTGAAACTGGCAGCGCCGGGCGGTGGAATTCGGACACGAGCGAGTTATCGTCGGCAGTAAAGTTTACCGGCCGTGACGGAAAGCTTTCGGCCTCAGTATTGCAGCCTGACCGAGTGGCCGACAGCATTCGTTCAGAGTCGGAAGCTAGAGAAGCCGCTGCCGGTTGAATTACGATCGTGGGATTGAACTGCGGAAAGCAAACGCCAATTCAGATTCAATGCATGATGTTTTGATTATCGGCGCCGGACCCGCTGGTTTGGCAGCAGCACTTTGGTGCGATGAGCTGGGACTGGACACGCTCGTGCTCGAGCAGGCGGACACCGTCGGTGGTCAACTTCTTTCCATCTACAACCCAATCGAAAACTATCCGGGCATCAGTGTAAAAAATGGGTGCGAGTTTCTGACTTTGCTGTCGCCAAAGATCGAAGCCGCTGACTTTGACTTATGGACCAACACGACGATCGAATCGGTTGACCTGAGAGCGAAACGCGTTGTGCTCCAGAGCGGCGAACAGCTACAGTCGATAAGCGTCATCATCGCCACGGGAGTCAGGCGCAGGCAACTGGGAATTCCCGGTGAAAGCGAATTTGCGGGGCGTGGAATTCTGGAATCAGCGTCGCGGGATCGCGAGCAACTGGCCGGCAAGGATGTTTGCATAGTTGGTGGTGGCGATGCGGCTGCCGAGAACGCGCTGCTGCTGGCGGATATTTGTCCTACGGTTACACTGGTCAATCGCGGCAGAACGTTGAAAGCGCGAAGAGAATTTACCGAGCAGATGGTGGGCCATCACAGCATAACGATTTTTCCTGAGTCACTTGTGACAAGAATCCTTGGCAACACTGAAGTAGAAGCGGTTGAGATACTGCGAAAGGATGCGTTGAAATCATTTCAGATGGCCGTGCAAGGCGTGTTAGTACGCATCGGCGTTGAGCCGAATACCGAACTGTTTCGCGAGCAAGTTAGTTTGAATGAGCATGGTTACGTCGTCGTAAATGGCGAACAGGAAACTAATGTTGCGAATGTTTTTGCCATTGGCGACGTTTCGAATCCGCTGGCGCCAACTATCAGCGGCGCAACCGGCGCGGGTGCGACCGCAGCTAAGGTGATCGCTTCGCGTTTGAATAAACGCAAGTGAAATCAAAGGGGTTCTGGCGTTTGCAGCTATGCTGCGTTCCGTGCGGAAAGGCTCTGCCTTTCCGCAGATCGATTTTAAGAACAGAGGCTATGCCTCTGAGTACCGACGTGAGGCACAGCCTCCAATGTTGGATGCGAATCGGAAAGGCAGAGCCTTTCCGGACGGAAGGCGGCCCAGCCGCGAACAGCTGCCCTGTTGTCGCCAAGCGCAAACATGGAAGTCATTGAAACAAACATTCCGAAGCAAGCGCCCTACACCGATGCGCATGTGGCTGCTTATCCAATCGAATACATCGCCGGGATCGATTTGTACAATGCGGGTGAGTTTCACGCAGCGCATGATGTGTGGGAAGAACGCTGGATGGGCGAAGTCGGCCCGCAGGAAAAACTTTTCCTGCAAGCGATGATTCAATCAGCCGTTGCCTTTCATCATTTGGAAATTGGCCGGCCGGGAGCCGCGCGGCAGATGTATACCCGGGCAAAAGAAAAATTTGCTTTATTGGGAAGCAATGTTTTCATGTCTCTCGATCTGGTGGATTATCAGGCGCAACTTGACCGGGCGCTTTCATGGTTACTAACAGTTGCAGATCCACGCGAGTTGACGCCGCCTGAAATTCAACCGCCGCGTATTTCTTTACGATCCGAAATTTCTAAATTCGATTAGTCACGCTTTATGAACAATGTCAGATTGTTTCTGCTCGGCTTATGGTTAGGCGCTGCAGTTTTCTTCAGCGCCGTGGTTGCGCCCACTGCGTTTCGCGTATTGCGCGGGTTCAACCTGCCAAATGCCGGGGAGATCGCCGGCACCATCGTTAGTCACACTCTTTCAGTTGTTAACATTAGTGGCTTTGTTCTCAGTCTGATCCTGATGGTTATCGCGTTTGCCCTCAAGCGGAATTATTCGCGCGGCCGCTTAACGGCGCAGCTGGTTTTGCTCGCAATTATGGCCGTCACCAGCGCCGCCGGGGAATGGATAATCGCGGCGAGGATGCGTGCCTTGCGAGCGGCCATGATTGTGCCGATCGATCAAGTTCCCCTGAGCGATCCAAAGCGAGTAGCATTTGCGGCGCTGCATGGCTATTCCGTCGCAGCCCTCGGTATTGCTATCATTGCGGCCCTGCTTGTTTGCTTTGTCGTAAGAAATCGCAGTCGCACGCTGCATGAATGGGAGAGAACTGGCGGTGGAAATTATCGAACGCGTTGACGACTGGCAAAATCGCTATGCGCGCTGGCAAAGCGATCGCGGCGCTAACACTACTAATGGAGATGTTGGTGACGAGTATCCGTTTATAAAAAACCAGCATGCGCCCTTTTCGCCGGCGCGGCGCGCTTTGCCGATGCTCAATCTCGCCTTGATTTCGTCAGCCGGCGCTTACATCGACGGCACCAATCCTTTCGACACCAGCGCGAGTGCGGGCGATTTTACATTTCGCGAGATTCCCTCGCAGATTGACGCCGAGGATTTGCGTTTCGCTGCGCGTGGCTATGACCCAACCTTCGTAATGGCAGACCGCAATGCGCTGCTACCGCTGGCGCGTCTTTTCGAATTTGAAAGTAATGGCATCATCGGCCAGTTGAATCCGGTGTTCTGGAGTTTCAGCGGCTTCATTCCCGACGCATCCGGATTAGTTGAACAGATGCTGCCGAAAATTCTGGAACGCATAAAGCGTTACGAAGTGCAGGCAGCGTTACTGATTCCTGCCTCGCGACTTTGCCACCAGTCGGTGTCGTTAATCGCGCGCGCAGTTGAGTTGTCGGGAATTTCCACCATGACGCTGGCGGTTGATAAAGAGGTAGTCGAGAGTGTGCGGCCGCCCCGAGCGGCACTTTACGCGGGAAAATTTGGCAGCGTCGCCGGACTTCCGAACTGGCCGGAACATCAAAGACGAGTGCTGGACGAAGCGCTGCGTCTGATCGAGCCTATGGACCAGGCGGGAATTCGCCAGCTCACCGTGACGTTGGAGAGCGAAGTGGAAGAAGCACGCGGCGAGCGCTAACGATTCTGCACGACCTCGTAAAGGAAACTGTTTGTTTGCGGCCAGTCATAAAGCAAACTGTTAGTTTGCGTTCGTCGTGGAGATCGATCCGCACTAACGATTTGTCTTGGACAACGCTGCGGATTCAGCTCCTTTAATCGGCCACCACCTAAACCTCATGAGCAGAAAAAAACTTTTCCTGTTTTTCCTGGCTGACCTTAGCGTTCTGATCATCGCTTATCTCTTCATCTATCCGGTCCCGATTTCGCCCGCAGCGTGGAACCCGCCACCTGCGCCACCTTTGACCGGCCAGTATCGACAGAATTCGCGGCTTGCGGGAGTTGAACGCCTCTCGTTAGGGACAGGCGACCCCCGCCCGGGAAACGGCTACGCGCCTGAAGATGTGGCCATCGATGCTGATGGTCGTCTTTATGCAGGAGTCGACGATGGCCGCATCATGCGCTTGCAGGCAGATGGTACGCGGCCCGAAGAATTTGCCAACACCCACGGCCGGCCGCTGGGATTAATCTTCGATGGAAATGGAAACTTGATTGTTGCCGACGCGATCAAAGGATTACTTTCCATCGCGCGGGACGGCTCCGTCAGCGTCTTAACGACCGAAGCGGATGGGTTGCGCTTCGCTTGTACGAACGATCTGGATGTCGCGCGAGATGGGACCGTCTACTTCACTGATGCCTCCAGCAAATTCCCGCTCACAGACTTTACGGCTGACATCCTGGAACACCAGGGCAATGGCCGATTGCTCGCCTATGATCCAAAAACAAAAACGACGCGAACGTTGATGAAAGATCTGTGCTTCGCCAACGGCGTCGCCATCAGTCCGGATCAGACATTTCTGCTCGTTGTTGAAACGGGTGACTATCGAGTGCATCGCGTTTGGCTGAGTGGTTCAAAGCAGGGTCAGTCGGAAATCTTTATTGATAATCTGCCGGGCTTTCCCGACGGCATCTCTTCAAACGGCAAAGATAAATTCTGGTTGGCGCTGGTCACGCCGCGTGATCCGACGCTTGACAAGCTGCTGCCGCATCCGTTCCTCAGAAAAGTTATTTACCGTTTACCGAAATTTATTCAACCGGCGCCCAAGCGGTACAGCTTCGTGCTCGGTTTGGATATGAATGGCAAGGTTGTTGAGAATCTGCAAAACCCTGCGTCTAATTGTTACGCCGAGATCGCAAACGCCGTGGAACACAACGGCGCGCTCTACTTCGGCAGCATCGGCGAAAGCACCGTCGGGCGATTTCATTTGCCTTAGGGTTGTGCCACCCAAAGACTCGCGGAAAGTGAGAGGCGGATCTGCCGCTTTCTGGTTAAAAGGGGTTGAGGGGTTGGCTACAAGCTACACAACTGTATACCTGCGTGGCATTCCGCTTCCTGTGTGCTCCACCGGTCATTTCCATGCAAAAACCCTTGTATTGCGCTCGCTTGGTGGATTCCTGTCGATCACTCTCAGGCCTGCGTGGTTTTTCGGCAGACGGGTGCATACACGCTAACCAATCGCTGCCGGACTTAGAATAGATCTCGAAACAATGCCTTATAGCCGTTAATCCCTGCTATTTCTACGTTTGCTCGGAAAACTCCCCTCACCTTCGCGATGGCACGCGCATTGATAATAAACAAGCGAACATAGAACCTTATTTCGATGGCGCCAAATCTTCGCAAAGCGCCCGTAACCTCTACCTCCGAAAGTTGTACGATCATGATTAGCCTACTCTCGGCAGCGACCTCAACCCCGCAACACGCTTTCCAAACCACAGAACTAACCAACGCACTCATGCATAAGTTGTCGCCGGAACTCATCACCACGCTTAACTCTCTCGGGGTCGATCAACGCTATTCAGTGATGGATAACTACCCCGACTTTTTATCAGGTAAAGCGATGAATGCAACCAGCTCGACCACTGATCTCGGTGTAAAAGCAACCCGGCAATGTATCGAGCGTTGGCAAGGTGATCCTTCACGCATTGGGTTACTGGTCGCTGCAACTAATACGCCCGATCAAATGCTTCCCTGTCTGGCATCGGAAGTAATCGGGAAAACTCACGGACTGCTATCACGATCAATCCGCACCGTCAGCATGCAAGCGCAAGGCTGCTCGGTGTTATTGAAATCCATCGAAGTTGCTCAATGGTACCTGGCCGCAAACCCGGGAAAGTTGGCAATCGTTCTGATGGCCGAATCGCACACTCCCTACGTCGCGCCGCTCTTGCGCGACGAATATTACGGTTTTCGCGAAACCATAAGACTCAGGAAGGAGCAGAAACTTTATGAAGCCCAGTTTGCCGAGAAGAGGTTGGATACCACCTTCGTCATTCAATCGATGCTGTTCGGAGACGGAGCCGTAGCATTGTTGGTCGGAATTGAAGAAGGTAAGCCAAGCTTTGGACCGATATCTCACCTGACCAATGAAGAAACGGGAGATGCTGAGCTGCTAACCATGACCAGCCACAGCTCACATCCATTCCTTAAAGGCCGCCCACAATATTTCATGCGCCCTGCTGTGCCCGCGCGCGGCGCACACTACGCAGTCACTACCGTGAAAAACGTGCTCGAGCATCCCGACTCGCCGGTATCAAACATGAGCCAGGTGGATGATTGCCTGATTCACACCGGCAGCAAGAAAATACTCGACGGCGTTTGCTCGCAGCTACACCTGGAAACTGACTCGACCAAAGTCCATGGTTCGTCCAGGTTCTCAAGAATTACGGCCACCTCTCGAGCGCTTCAACCGGATTTATGCTGGCGGAAAAAGACGATTGGAAAGGGCCAACGATTGTGGTTGGTTTTGGAGTTGGATTTACGGCGAGCGCGGGAATTATGAGCAACAACTAGTCGGCAGCCGAATTAGGCAGGCACACTCTCAAGTGATGCCTGATTGGCAAGAATGTTTGTAATCATTTGGTTGATCTGGGAAAAATCGAAGGGCTTGCCGATGATGCCGTTGACCAGATTGTCTTCACCTTTGGGCGGCAGGGTGCCGCTGCCATAACCCGTTACCAGCACCACATTCATATCCGGCCAGCGCTTGCGAATCTCACGACTCGTTTCCCAACCGTCCATGTCCGGCATCGCCAAATCTGTAAAGACAAGCTCGCATTCATTTGCGCCCAGCAACTGCAAGGCACTCTGCCCACTGTCAGCCAACACGACGCGATGACCCATCAACTCCAGCATCTCAGCCAGCGTATCACGTACAGCCGGCTCGTCGTCGATTACCAAAATTGAAAGCTTTGGCAACTCGACCTCATTTGCAGCGGCGGTAACAGATTTCGTTGCCATTCCGACAGCGGGCAACTCAATGGTAAAAACTGTTCCTTCTCCGATGTTCGAGGCAACACTGATCGATCCTTCGTGCCGCTCAATGATGCTGTAACTGACTGACAGACCAAGGCCGGTACCGTGCGCGCCTTTCGTAGTGAAAAACGGATCGAAAATTTTCTGTCTTACGTCTTCACGCATACCCGTTCCATTGTCGGCGAACAGAAGCCTTAGCCGGGACTTATCGGCGACGCAATTTATTTTTAACTTGCCGCCGTTGGGCATCGCATCAACCGCATTGACAATTAGATTGACAAACACCTCGCGCAATTCCGATGCGCTGCCGAAAGTGTGGAGTCCGTTGCCGGCATTCAGCGTCACTTCGCATTCCAGACCGCGGGACCTCGCTTCATTTTGCCAACGCGTGCGTGTTATCTCGACAGCATCGTTGAGCAGTCCGCCAACTTCCAGTCGTTCGAATTCCCTGGCGGGAGACTTGCGCGCAAACGTTTGTATGCGGCGAACGGTGGCTGCTGCGTCTTCAGCAGCCGTCTGAATAATTTCCAGATTTCGCACCATCGCCTCATCCTGCGTCTGGCGTCTCAGTAATTGCGCTCGTCCCAAAATCGCGGCCAGCGAATTATTGAAGTCATGGGCCACACCCGATGCCAATTGCCCCAACGCCCGTAATTTGTCGGCACGCGCCGCGCGCTCGCGTTCCTCTTTCTGTTCCGTAATATCTCGAGCAATGCCCAGAACACCCGTCGTCCTGCCCTCAACAACCAATGGCGAATTGTCGACGCGCGCATAGCGAAGCCGGCCGTCAGCGGAAAAATAACGCATCTCGTAAGTTTGCGCGTGACCATTCAGCGCCGCTTGCAATTTCTCGTTTGCAACTTCCCGGTCGCCCTCGTAGACCATGTCCAGGAAGCGCGTACCAATAAACTCTTCACGTTTGTAGCCGAGTCCGGACAATGTCGCGCTGTTACACCATTTGAAACGACCATCAACATCAACGGCATAGATCGACTCGCGCGCGCTTTCCAAAATATTGGTCAGCAGCGACTGATGTTCGCGCGCAACCGCCTGCACCTTGCGCAGTTCGGAAAGATCGCGCGCCGTACAAACGGCCGCGGTTACTGCACCAGTGCGATCCAGAACCGGTTCGATTGAAACCAGAATAGGCCGATTCAGCCGATCTGGAACCACTTCAACAATGATACTGCGGCCTTCCTCGATAGCTTTTTCCACGACGCAGGCTTGTCTTTCCGATGACGTTCGCAGGATGTCGCAGCATTGACTGCCTAACAGCATTCTGGGTTCAGAGTTTTCCATCGCCGCGCCGGCGCGATTCACGCGTTTGAGACGTCCCGAACGATCGAAAATGAAGATGCCGTCCGACATTGAATCGAAAGTTGTTTCCCATTCCGTTTTTGCTTTGGCCACCATCTCAAAGAGTTCGGCCTGGGCAATACCAATCGCGAGCCGCTCAGCGACTGAGGTAACCAAAGACAATTCGTTTTCCGTCCAATGTCGCAGGCGATCGGTTTGATGAATGCAAAGCACACCACGAAAATGTCCCTTGACGATTAGCGGGTAATCAATCTGCGAGCGAACCGCGGCAATCCGCGCGTGCTCGCGGACGGCAGCGCTAAACGCTTCTGGTCCATCCTGAAACTTTAGTGAATCGTTGATAACCAGCGGTCCCGACATGTTCAGTAAATATCTGCCGACCGGGTCTTCGTAACTAACTTGAGCGGTGTCATTGTTGGTGCAATGTGGTGCCACGTATTCATGTGCAACTGCCGAGACCGGGTTGGCCGGGTCGTACAGCCGCATGTGCACACGGGAGGCGCTAAGCGCCACGCCCAGTTCGCGTGTTGCTGAACTCAATACCTCGGGCAAGCTAAGCGAAGCACGGATCGTCATAGTCAAGCGGTTAACCAGGACTTCCCGTTTTGAAGTAGCTTCAGCCTTTTGATAAAGCTCAGCCTGGCGAATAGCTATCCCCGTCTGATCAGCAACCGCCTTGGCGAGCGCAATGTCTGACTCGCTCCAGTGGCGTATCTCACGCGTGGTGGATAGAACAAAGGCCGCCGTCACTTCATCGCCCACTCTAATCGCCACATACATAATTGAGCGCACCTGGGCCTTGGACAGAATGCGGGAATAAAAATCCGCAATGCTCTTTTCGCGCGCAACATCGTCAAAGCAAAGCACGCCATTCTGGTCGAGCGAATCGATCAGTAACTTCACATCCTGAAGTTCAAAATCGGTGGCGGCCGGTTCGATGCCGGCGGAGTGATATTCGGCGACGTTTCTGACGCGATTAGTCTTCTCATCCTTGATGAAGAGCGAGCAGCGATCAGCCTTGAGGTGCGAGCCGAGCTCGTTCACGGCGGTGTGAAAAATCTCAGAACTATCCAACGAGCAACGAATCGCCTGCGAGATGCGATGCGTCATGGCCTCGCGCTGCGCCTGTTGCGCCAGCGCTTCTTCCGAGCGTTTGCGCTCGGTCAAGTCGCGGCCGACTCCTTGCACCCCGACGGCTTGACCGTCGCGGTGAATCAATCGCGTGCT
Source organism: Blastocatellia bacterium (assembly GCA_013697915.1). GTDB lineage: Bacteria > Acidobacteriota > Blastocatellia > Pyrinomonadales > Pyrinomonadaceae > PSRF01. The sequence goes on from JACCVY010000119.1 coordinate 102,224, forward strand.
GACTTCCAGGCGCACCCGGCGCTGCGCTTTCGTAATAATCTCAAGTTCGTAAACTGTCGAACCCTCGTTATCGGTTTTGTGGCACATCATCTGGCGCGCAACTGCAAGGTAGTCAGGCGCAAGTACGTCGGCGATGTTCAAGCGCAGGGCCTCTTCACGACTGTAGCCGGTTAGCTTTTCGCCACTGCGGTTCAGAGAAGTAAAGTTGCCTGATAGATCGTGCGTGTAGATAAGATCATTCGCATTCTCAAAAAGCTCGCGATAACGCTTCTCATTTTCCTGCAGGGCGTTTTGCGCTTTACGGTTTTCGGTGATGTCCGTGGCTACGCCAATAACGCCCGTGACTTTGCCGCCGTCATCGACAAGCGGCGAGTAACGTGTTTCAAACGTCAGATCTCCAACTTCAACCGCGTCCGAAAACATTTCGCCGCCAAGCGCGCGACGGATATTTCGCAGGATCGGTGGATTGTCGCGATAAACATCAAAAACTGAACGGCCAACCAAGTCGCCCGGTTTCATGTTGAGGTTCGTCAGTCCCTCTCCTTCCGCCAGGGTAAACACGCCTTCCAGGTTAACCACAAAGAGCACCAGTGACGCGCTGCCGATTACCGTGCGCAATTGTGTTTCTGTTTGTCTGAGGGCTTCGCGGCCGCGATTGCGGTCAGTGATATCGCGCATCACGACCTGCACGGCCGACTTACCATTCAGAACAAACGGCATTCCTGCAACTTCGACATCAATTACTCCCCCATCAAGCCGAACGTGTTTCTGCTCGATCAAGTCGGTCGCCGATCCCTCTTCCTGGACCTGGCGAACTCGCTTTCTAACCGTGTCGTGATAATCGGGATGAACACGGTCCAGTACTGACTCTCCAATTAATTGTTCCGGTTTATCCGCTCCCCACAGGCGCTGAGCGGCGGGATTTACATAACGAATTTTCCCCTCACTGTGAACAACAATTGCTTCCGGCGAGAGTTCGACGAGCCGGCGATAACGATCCTCGCTTTCGCGCAATGCTCGGTGAGCACGATGTCGCTCTGCAAGCCGGGCGACTTTGACGAGCAACTCCTCGTTACGAAACGGCAGGTTCAGATAGTCATCCGCGCCGGCGGTTAACCCTTCAAGACTGTCTTCCGGCGCATTGCGCAGGGCACTGATCAACAGGACGGGAATGCTGGAGGTTTTTGGATCATCTTTGATAAGGCGGCAAAGCTCGATGCCATCGAGTATTGGCATTACCACATCGCTGATGACTACCTCAGGCTCAAACGTGGTTAAGGAGTCGCGCGCACTGCCACCATCACTCGCGCACCTCACTTCATAGCCGTCGGCCTTGAGTAGCTCCTTCAGGAGCGCAAGAACCTGTTGATCATCATCGGCGATCAACACTCGGCACTTGGATGTGGGATCTGTGTCTAGTTTCATGCGAGGTGGCATCGGGCCGTCGCGTCAGGTTGAGGGGTATGCCCGGAAATCAGGCTATGAAAGGAAGTGTGAATCGAGGAACCAGGTCACCAGAAAGCCGCAAAGGCGGGCCTCATGACCAACCGCCCGCGCAGTATAACAAAATTTAACAACGTTTGTCATGTGCTAAGAAGCGACGAATTGGGGCTTTTTCCAGCACTTTTGAAAGAATCTCGGGCAGTTAGGGCGATCCCGGACCGAATCTGGGGCGGGGTCAAGCGCCTTAACATCCTGTGTCGTGCCAAGCCGTGTTTAAAATCTCAAGAATTTCTCAAGCGGATTGCAATAAAACATTGAACCGTGGTGGGCGAGACGTTTTCTCAGTTTTCAGCTCGTTCTATGGGCCACAGTACGGACGGTCTATTTAAACAAGGAAGGATGTCCCTCCAAATCTTATGTTCTTAATCGACTCCTGTCTCGACCTGACAAGCGGCAGGTTGGAACTCATCACAGACAAAATTGCGCAGCCAACGAGGCGACCGCGCATTTCCCGTTCGCGCTTGCTTAACTCGCTGGAACAAAGCCTGGGCGCCGGCGCCTCCACGATCATCAGCGGTCGCGCGGGAACGGGCAAAAGCATGTTGGCCCTGGACTTTGCGGACCGCTGTGGACGCCGGGTCGCTTGGTACAAGGTCGATGCACCCGACAGCGACCCGCGAATTTTTTTTGATTATCTCGTCGGCAGTATTCGAAAACAGCGTCCTGGTTTTGGCGCAAAACTTTTGACGACTCTGGTTGAATCCGCTGCCGTCGAACGCATAGATGCGCTCGCCGAAGCCTTCATTTACGAATTGGGAGATAGCGACAGGCAGAACGCGCTCTTGATCGTAATAGAAGACCTCCATCTGGTCTGCGATTCAGAATGGCTAGTGCCATTTTTCACCCGCCTGTTGCCGTTGCTGCCGGCGGACGTTCACGTGCTAATAACCAGTCGCAGCATGCCGCCGGCGCCGTTGTGGCGTTTGCGTTCAAAACAATCGCTGGTGGTGATTGAAGAGGAAGCGCTCGCTTTCACTCGTCCGGAAGCGATTGCCCTGTTTGAAAGTTACGGACTGTCGAGTGAACAGGCAAGGATCGCAATGGACCACTCTCATGGCCGTGCTGCTGCACTCGATGAGTTTGCGAGATTTATGAGTAAGTCTGAACTAACGACGAACGATCAGTCTAATGAAGTTGGCGTTGCGGCTCGTTCCTAAAAATTCGCTTAAGGACGCGAGAGCGCTAAGGTTGGCGATGAACCCCCACGAAGCTTCTGTCAGTAACCCAACCACCACAATCGGTGGTGGCTTGATCGTATTTGGCCATGCTACTCTGCCGCCCTACCCTAGCAGCAGTCAGAGACAGCAGCTAATGGCGCCCAGTAAGCAATCGGAAAGCTCTTCGGACGAAACTTTGTCCGCCAAAAAAAGCGGCCCGCAGGCTTCGCCTCCCGGTTTTTTTCTGCGCACCAAGCTGTTGCCACCGCGGCCCGCTCCGCAGTTATTATCGCGACCAAGACTCACTGATCGCTTACTCGCAAACCTCGGCTATCCACTGACGCTGGTTACTGCTAACGCCGGTTCCGGAAAAACCACGCTGGTAGCTGATTTTCTACGCACCCATGAACGTCAGTTTGTTTGGTATCAATTGGACCACACGGATGCCGACCCCGCTGTTTTCCTCGGCTATCTCGCCTTTGGCATTCAGAAACAAGTGCCCGCTTTCGGCAAGGCGCTGTTTTCATATCTTCAGGAAACTACCGGTGAGTCGGCTCAACATCCGGAAAGAGCGGTCGATGTTTTTCTAAACGAAGTCCTCGAGCATGTTGAGCAACAGTTGATTCTGGTCCTGGATGATTACCATCATTTGGGTGCGAACACGGCCGTGCACGTCGTGATGGACCGGTTACTTGCTTACCTTCCTGACGTGCTGCACCTCGTTATTGTTTCTCGCGAGGTGCCTCCGCTGGCGCTCGGCCGGCTGCGCACCCATTCTCCGCTAGCCACGATCGACCGCAGTGATCTTCTTTTTACGGATGAAGAGACACGTGAACTGTTTCGCCAGGTTTTTGATCTCGAACTCACGCCCCAGCAACTCTCCGAGTATCGCGAGCGAACGCATGGCTGGATTACCGCGTTGCAACTCATCAGACAAGTCGCTCACCGCACGGCCGTCAGCAGCCGCGAAGGCCATACTGACGTTCCTGACCTGGTTGAAGTGTTGCGGCAATCCGAACGGGACATTTTTGATTACTTCGCTGAGGAAGTGTTTTCCGATGAGAGCGCCGACGTGCAAAACCTCTTGCTGAAGGTTTCGCTGCTCGATCGCATCGAGCTGGATCTTTGCGCGGCGCTGTATGAAGGTCTCAATTGTTCGCGCCTGCTACCGAACCTGGTGCGCCGTAATGTATTCATCACCGTCGCCAGCGATCGGCGCGGCGAAGAGTATCGCCTGCATCCGCTCTTCCAGAATTTTCTGCGGCGGCGTTTGCGCAGCGAGATCGGCCGAGCGGGCGTTTCTGCCGAGCATCAGCGCTGTGCCGCCTATTTCATTGAGCGCTACGCCTGGGAACAAGCAGTCAGGCACTTGCTGGCCGCAGAAGATTTTGACAACGCCGCGGTGCTAATAGCTGAACGCGGCGTCGAGTGGATCTCCACCGGAGCACTTGGCTCATTGTCTTCGCTGGCGGATTCATTGCCGGCGGCGGCATTGGAAGCCCATCCGCGGACCCTGGCCCATCGAGCCGAAGTAGCGCGACTGCAAGGCGAATACGAGTTTGCCCATTCATTGCTGCGGCGCGCGGTGGCTCTGTTACATGAGCGCGCGGACAACGAAGGTGAGGCGGACGCTTTGCACTCGCTGGCAACGCTGGCCCGGCGCGAGGGCGATTACGAATTGGCATTTAGTTATCTCGATCGCGCAATTCTGTTGAGCGAAGCGAATTCCGCGGTTCGTACCAAATGTGGTAACACGCGCGGCTTGTGCCTGGTCGCGATGGGCGAATGGACAGCTGCGGAGCGCGAATTTCGCTCAGCTTTACAGTCCGCCGAAGAACGTAATGACGAATACTACATCCGTCTGATCGCACACAATCTTGGTACGCCGGCGGGAATGCGTGGTGACTTTGGCGAGGCACTGCGCTGGTTTAGCCGCATGCTGCGAAAGGATAGCCAGGGGCCACCAATGCCGCAGGAAGCAGTGGCGAATTTGAACATAGCCCGCTGTTACCTGTATCGCGGCGATTTCAATGCCTGCGAAAAGCACCTTGACCAGGCGCTTGAGGGCTGTCAACTCTTCAGCCTTGCCGGCACACGCGCAGAAACATTCGAAACATACGGCAATCTCTATCGCGAGCGCGGCGAAATCGAACGAGCGATCGAATACTACGAACGCGCGGCCCGTGCTTATGACGAAGCCGGGATCGGGTTAACCCGCACAGAATTATTGGAAGAACGGGCGCTACTGGGCTTGCTGATTGGCGATCTCTCTTCCGCGCAGTCGCAGATTGACCATCTCATCAGTGCCCGCCCTCCGGAAAAAGGCGAACTGGGGTTCTTTACTGCTTCCCTCACGCGCGGCCGCATCATGGCGGCTCGGGGTGAATACCAACAGGCTCGCGCAGATCTCAGTGAGGCACTCGAATATTTTCATCTGCATGGACTTTACTACTATGAAGCGCAGGCCAGCATGGCAATTGCTCTCTGTGATTTTAATCTGGAGAATGAACGCGGCATGCTCGAACGGCTGCGGCGCGTAATCGATCTCGCAGTTCGATACGATTACGAATACTGGCTCAAGCGCAAGATTGCGAAGTACCCGGAAATCTTTTCCGGCGAAGACGCGTTGGAGTTATTGCCTTTTGATTTACGCGAACAGGTGTCAACCGGCCCGTCGACGAATCGCGCTCCTGCGCAAGTTTCTGAAATTGCATTGGCCCACCAGCCGGTAACGGATCTGGCGGTCAACATGCTCGGGCCGGTAGCGATATTGCGCGATCCTTCCAGACCGCTGGCGGCTGACGCCTGGACCACGCGGCGCGCGCGCGACATTCTGTGCTTCATCGTCTCGCGCCGTCATCACCGGGCTTCGAAAGACACGATCATCGATACGTTCTGGGGCGAAACCGACATGGGCGTGGTGGAAAAGAATTTTCACCCTACGGTGTCTCACATTCGCAAAGCCCTAAACAGCAACCAGCCTTTGAAGCAGAATTTTTTGCTGTATCGCGATGGCGATTACCAACTCAATCCGGAATTTTCCTACCGTATTGATACCGAGGAATTCGATCGCCTGCTAAGTGAAGGTGAGAATGCCCGCCGAGCTCGTAACGTTGAAGAATGCGTGCGCGCGTACGAGCAGGCGCTCGGGCTTTACCGCGGCGAGTTCATGCAAGGCAGCTACGAGCCCTGGGTCGAAGAACAACGCACCTATTACCGCGAGCAGTACCTCCGCCTGCTCGAATCGTTGGCCGCCGTCGCTGAGACCGCCGCCGACTGGCAAAAAGCTATGAAGTTAGCCCAACTTATTGTGCGGGAAGACCAGTTTCGTGAAGACATTCACTGTCTGATTCTGCGCGCGCACGCAGCCATGGGGAACCGGGGCGCCGTGAAAGCGCACTTTGAGGGGCTGAAACGGAGTTTGGAGAATGAGCTGGGGGTTGAGCCAAGCGCGGAGACCAGGAAACTCTATCAACAGCTTGTTGTTTAAGTAGTTTGGGCCGAACAGATAATTTCAGCGAAAAATCGCAAGGATTACGCAACACATGCGGCGGAGCCCGCAAATACAATACTGGGGCTTTCAAAAGAATATGACGACGCGGATGGACTTAGGCAGGCGGTGCGAAGAGTTACGAATCCAAACAGTATTGGATTTTGGGCGTCACATATAACTTACGAGAGCACCTCGCCAGATAGTTAGCAGGACTGCGCCGATAAACCCGACTGAGGTGATAGTTTGCTAGGCATGAAGGCTGGATCAGTTTTCCCAAAAATCAAGCAGTCAATCGCCATGACGCTGGTTGTGTTGGTGTTTGTGTCACCAATCATGGCCGGCATCAGCATCACCTCGTCTAACGGCATCGTTATGACCGGCGCCGACGGCATCGTCATGACCGGAGCCGATGGCATTGTCATGACCGGCGCTGATGGTGTTCTCAACAGCGGTGCGAATGGCATAGTCATGACCGGCGCGGATGGCATTGTAATGACCGGTGCGGACGGCGTCGCATATCCCAACAGCGTTCGCGCAACCAGTGCCGATGGCATTGTAATGACTGGGGCGGACGGCATTGTGATGACCGGCGCCGATGGCATTGTAATGACCGGCGCCGACGGCAACAGTTATCGCGCCGATTCAGTGACCATAACACTGGCCAACGGAATTGTGATGACCGGAGCCGACGGAATCGTCATGACCGGGGCTGACGGTATTCAACGTCAGACGGGCAACGGGATTGTAATGACGGGCGCGGACGGCATTGTGATGACCGGGGCTGATGGCATCGTGATGACCGGAGCCGACTCCGTTCGCGCAACCGGCGCGGATGGCGCAGTTTTTTCGGTCGTACCGGATGGATTGAGATTCACCGGTGTAACTGGAATCGTGATGACCGGAGCCGACGGAATCGTAATGACCGGTGCGGATGGCATCGTAATGACCGGTGCTGACGGATTGCTGCCAAACGCGATTAGCCCGCCATCATCCGGATTGCGAAGCGTGGATCCAGAGTTGGCTTTGCAACTAACGCAACTTGCAGACGACAGCACGGTCAATGCCGTGATTGTCTATCATCGCCTGCCTTCGGATTCGGATCTGGCTGACCTGCAAAACATCGGCATAGTCGGCGGCACACGCTTCCGCGCGTTGCCGATGATCACGCTCAGCGGAACACGGGATCAGATCACGGCGATTTCGAAATTACCCGCGGTTCGTTCCGTCTACGGCAATCGAACTCTGAATTTGAATAGCGAGCCGGAAGTTCGAGCTGTAACAGGCGTGGATCGTGCCCAGCGCGATGCGGAAATCACGATCAGCAACCACAACTTGCCGGTTACCGGGAAAAACGTAACCGTCGCGGTGCTGGACACTGGCGTCGATGGCAACCACGCCGACCTTGCGGGCCGCATGGCGAAAAACATCAAGCTTGCGGGAACGCAGAGCGCCAGTGTTGGCTTCAATTATCCGATTAACTCGGAAAGCCTGAGCAATACCGATCAAGCTTATGGTCATGGCACTTTTGTCGCCGGCGTGATTGCCGGAAACGGCAATTTGTCAGCTGGAAAATACGCCGGCGTGGCGCCGGGTGCGCGCGTAGTGGGACTTAGCGCCGGCGATTTGTCGCTGCTCTACGTTCTCGAAGGCTTTGATTATCTGCTCGCGAATGGCAACGGTCTTGGTGTGCGTGTTGTTAATTGTAGTTTCTCAGCAAACACGGTCTTCGACGTGAATGATCCAGTCAACATTGCCACCCGAATGCTGACCGACGCCGGCGTCAATGTTGTTTTCTCTGCGGGAAATACCGGACCTGGTGCGCACACCTTGAATCCATATGCAGTGGCGCCCTGGGTTGTCAGTGTCGGTGCGACAGATACAAAAGGGCGGTTGGCCAGTTTCTCTTCGCGAGGCGATTTTGCTAATTCAATGTTTCATCCGACGCTGGTGGCGCCTGGAGTCAATGTTGTCAGCCTGCGTGCCTCAGGCGTCGCGAATGTAACCGGCGCAACTGGTATCGCCGGAGCTGACACTCAACGCCTTAGCGCTGCGGAACTGCCTAACTACACGACAGCAAACGGAACCAGTTTTTCAGCGCCGCAGGTTGCCGGCGCAATTGCATTGATGCTGGAAGCGAACCCAAACCTGACGCCCGCCCAAGTTAAAGACATTTTGCAACGCAGTGCGACGCCGCTTCCGCCGTATTACACTTACGAAACGGGCACGGGAATGCTTAATGTTCATGCCGCCGTGCTTGAGGCGGCTTACCCGGAACGACGCATTGGGGCCTGGCGAGGAACCATCGATCGTAATCAAGTCGAATTTTTGAGCGACGCGCCGGTTCAGTTTTCAGGAACGTCTCAACCCGGCTCCGCCACTGACATAAGTGTTGCAGTGCCGGAAGGCGCCGTAACTGCAACCGTTCAGATTTCGTGGGGACCGCTCTGGAGCACCAATGATTTGGCGCTGGCAGTTTACGATCAAACCGGTGCGCTGCGTGGTCAGGCCAACGCGATCAACCTAACGGGGCTCAACGGCAAGCACGAAACCCTTTCTTTTACTGCACCAACAGCCGGAACCTGGCGCGTCAGCGTGGGCAACACGCTTGGTGCTTTCGGAACGCCGCAAAAGTTTTACGGCGTATTGGAAGTGGGTCGCGCTCGGTACGCTCGTTTGAATGACATCGATTCCTTTAGTCCAGCGCTCAAGGGCGACGTTTATCAAAGCCTGCGTTCGTTTTCCATGTGGCCGATCGGCTCACGCTTCCGAGGTGACTTCGGAGTTTCTCGTTTGGATTTGGCGACGGCGTTGGTGTCAGGAGGGCGCGTGCCGCAATACCTGCCCGGACAGTCCAATTATGTTGACGTGCGCGACCCATTCACCAGATTGTTTGTTGAAAGCGTTCAGGCCTCGCCAACGGGCTCGCTCTTTATAGACGCACAAAAAGGCGGCCAGTTCCGGCCTAATGACAGTGTGACTCGGCTGGCCGCGACTGTTGCATTGGTTCGCGCTGCGGGCTTGCGTTCAGACGCCGAAGCAAAAGCGGGAACTCCTTTACCGTTCCTCGACGCTGCTGGGATTCCTAATGAATTGAAGGGCTATGTGGCCGTCGCGATTTCGGCTGGGCTGCTTCAGGCAGATACGAATTTCCGGCCGCAAGCGAGTTTGAGCCGGGCTGAGCTCGCTCACGCAATCACCGTAATTGAGACGCGAGCTGTACAGTAGGTAGGTCTAGCTAATCAATTCCCGCAGGGCTTGTTCTTCGTCTTCGGTAAGGAACGTAAACAAAACCCCGAAGCCGGTACCGACCATGTAGGATGCGACTTCGCCGCGCAATTGCAGCCATTCGCCTGAAGGAAGCCTGATCTCAATCCCCACGACTTCGCCGATATCGACTCGGCCCTTCGTATTCACAAAACAGCCGCCCAAGCTGAGATCTTCGATTCGCGCCTCGTTCTTCCCTGACAATCCGTCCCAGCGCGCCGGCAGGTTTGTGGAAACGCGTTCGTCGCTGCGCCTGTTTTTGGTCATCGCGTTCTTCCGGTCATTTAGAAACTCAACTAGAGAACATTCGCAAGATGCTCGGTCTACCTAAACTTTATGGCCGCAGTCGGAAACTGCGCAAGCTTTTTCTGCGGTGCTGGCAGTGACTTAACTTTTACGCCTACCTATCAGCAAAGACGGCTGGCTCAGCTTCGGGACTTTGAACAGGAATGTCATCCGTCTTGAGTCCAAGATAGTAGTTGCCTTCGTCCTTAGCGTAAAACTGCTTAAGAAATTTCACCCCGTCCTCAGGCGACATTGAAAGCAGCACGTCCACATCGAAGTTAGGCAAAAAACGCTTTTCCCGGTCGGCGCGGTTACGGTAACCGTACTCGTATGCGCGGGATGCACCAATGAAGCGGTCGCCGGCCAACTCTCGAGGCGCGATGAATGCGTTGTTGTATTCCAGGCGCAGGATGCCGTAATCATGGCGCGCGCATAAATCGCCCAGCGCCGCAATGGAATATCCGTAGAAGTGATGCCGCAACTCAAATGCGGGACCGTATTTGATTACAAAGCGGATGGGCGGCGGTATTTTCTCGTTGATCTCGGTAACGATTAAGCGCGGACGAAAGGAAGACAAAATTGCGTCGAGAAGCCAATAGTCGTTTCCATCGATGTCTAAACAAAGAACGCTAAAGTCTTTATCGATCTCAAGACTTTCCAGCAGTGAATTGATGCTGTCAGGCTGGACGCGACGATTACAAGCCTGGGCATTGGGAAAACTGCGATAAACCTTGCTGAGCAGTTCGTATTTATGCGGATCGGCTTCGATGCCCAGAGCATTCCAACCCTCACGAACCAACGCATAGCTGTTTGACCAGCGCACCCCATTCCCGGCCCCAATGTCCACGACGGTTCGCGGCCGGTCTTTTGGAACTAATTCATCGATGTACTGTCTCAGGATTTGCTGTTCATCGGAATGGGAGAAGCGTTTCCGCAGCGAATAGCGCGCTTTTTGCAGCGTAAGGTCAAGCAGTCCACCATAGTGTTGTGCTGTTTTCGAAAAACTCATCGTTGTTCAAACACTGTTGAGATCTCGCTCAAATTTGTTCAACTGCGCAGGCGTCCGTAATAGACCCTCGTATCGTAGTCAAAGTTCACAACGCCATTTTCGTTGTGCTCATTGAATATGTCCTGCAGGTCCTTCAACATTCGTTCGAAATTCGGATTCCCAGGTTCCGGTGCGTAAGACGAAGAGCAAAGACGCCCCTTGACCGCCTCAAAATCGAACCGCTGCACATTTTCCAGGCTAACTAATTTCATCGGTTGGGGCGCGAAGAACCCTCCGATTTCATCATCGACGTTTTCGTGTCTCACCCCCGGGTAGTCTGGGCTGTAACGCAACAACAGCCCCTCGTAATCACGTAAGAAAGGGGTTGCAGCTAATCGCCGGGCGTTCCAAACAAGCACTACCCAGCCATCCGGTTTCAAAAGCCGAGCGAATTCTCGCTTTGCAGCTTCCCGATCAAACCAGTGAAAAGCCTGACCGGCGGTAATGAAATCAATCGAGCCGTCCGGTAACGTCGTGGTTTCGGCGGTTGCTGAGACGCTCCTGAATTTCGCGAAGCTTTTCAGGAGATCTTCCGCCTTTGCTTTCATCAATTCATTAGGTTCAATTCCAAGGACAACGTTGCCGTTTTTCAGGAATGCCTCGGAAAGCAGACCCGTACCCGACCCAATATCAGCGATTACGGATTCCTCAGTCAGACCGCAGTCTAACTTCAGGACTTCCAGAATACCGGGCGGATAGCCTGGTCGATATTCTGCGTAATTCTCTACGCGACTAGAAAACCGGTTAACTGAATTCATCTAAGCCGAACAGCCCACGCTTTGAAGTCTGGTAAGCGTAGCAGATGGATCACTTGCTCGGTAGCAGTGAAGCCGGCCTGCCACTATTTGGCGGGTAATGCTTTACAAACAAACGATGTGCGAGAAGAAGCAACAGTACAAATCCAAAAGTAAGCGGCAAACGCGTATCTGATTTCACCAGCAGCCAAAAATGAATTACACCGGCCACGCCGCCCGCATAAATCAGTTTATGCAACATGTTCCAGCGCTTGCCGCCGAGTCGTTTGATCATTTTGTCAGTCGAGGTTATCGCCAGCGGCACCATCAAAAAAAACGCCAACATTCCCAAGGCTATGAAGGGGCGTGACGCAACGTCACCCGGTATGCTCTTGAGATTAAAGTAGCGGTCAAACCAGATGTAGGTCAGCAAGTGCAGAAAACCATAAAAGAATGCGAACAGCCCCAGCATTCGCCGGAATTTAATGAGCCAGTTTAACCCCGTTATCCTACGCGCCGGTGTTACCGCCAGGGTAATGATCAGGAAAAGCAACGTGAGCATGCCGGTGGTGCGCGTCGCAAATTCCAAAGGATTAGCGCCTACGCGTTTCTGGTAAACATCCCACAGCAACAACGTCAACGGGACCCCGGCGTTGATGAACAAAACAAGTTTTGCGAAGCCCGTGTCTTTCATAATAATTGGTCAGTTGTCAGTTGTGTAGTCAGTTGAAAACCTCCTGAGTATTAATGACATCTACCTACAACTGACTGCTGACCACTAACCACTGACTTCCCTAGTAATCCCTGCGCAAGTCCATTCCGTCGTACAAGTGCGCAACCTGTTCCGCGTATCCATTGAAAAGCAGCGTATTTCGCGCGCTAAAGCTCGATTCGCCGATGCGATGCTCCTGCGCCTGACTCCAACGCGGGTGGGAAACGTTTGGGTTGACGTTCGAATAAAAGCCGTATTCGTTGGGAGCTTGAATGTTCCAGGTTGTAGGCGGCTCTTCGGCAACCAGCGTTATCTTCACAATAGACTTGATGCTCTTGTATCCGTACTTCCAGGGCACTACTAACCGTATCGGAGCACCGTCCTGCGGCGGCAGAGTCTCGCCATAGAGGCCCGTGGCGAGAATGGTAAGGGGATGCATTGCCTCATCGAGTCGAAGCCCCTCAACGTAAGGCCAGTCGAGCACGCCAGTTGACTGATTAGGCATCCGCTTTGGATCGTAAAGTGTCTGGAAGGCAACATATTTGGCTTGCGAAGTTGGCTCGACTTTACTCAGCAACAGCGCCAGTGGAAATCCAATCCAGGGAATAACCATCGACCAACGTTCCACACAGCGCAAACGATAGACGCGTTCCTCCAGCGGAAACTTCAAAAGCTCCTCTAAACCGAATGTTGTCGGCTTATTGACAAGGCCGCCGACTGAAACATTCCAGGGTCGTGAGACGAAACCCAAAGCTTCCCTGGCGACACCCGCCTTATCAGTCGAGAATTCGTAAAAATTATTGTAGTTGGTGATGTCTCCGATGGAAGTCAGTTTCTCGTTTGTGGTAAACCCATTGCGCGCCGCATCACCGTCAGTAGATTTCGGAGCCGTTGCGAGCGTTTCGCCCTTAGGTTTCTCAACTGCCGGCGGGTTTAACTTGCGATAAAGAAGGCCTGTGGCGGCGGTAGTACCAACCAGGGCAGCGCCGCGTATGAACTGACGGCGATTGAGATAGGACTTCTTGTCCGTGATTTCGTTGGCTTTAATTTTGTCAGGCGGTTTAAATACCATTGTTCACACGTCAACAATATCTACGGATGCCAACGACAAACGGTTTGTGGCCTGTCTTAGTCGCGACCCTACTCCAAGACCTAACGAAAAGTTCTGTCCGAAAGCCGAAACCTTGAGTAAATTGATTCTAACGTAATAGTATCGCGCGCTCTAGCAGACCATGGCGTCCCGGAAAGGATCGCTATTTGGAACCAATAGGACCGCTCGAAACCTCCAAAGAAGCGCCGGTAGTTGATTCTCATTTCGAATCACGATCGGAAAATCGCCTGGCACGATGGGCGATCGTGCTGTTCGTTTGTATCGGCATTTGGCTCATACCTCCTCCCGCCGGCATCACTCCTAAGTCCTGGCACCTCCTGGCCATCTTTGTTGCGACTATCACTGGTTCAATCGTCAGGCCGGTGCCGGGCGGCGCCATGGTGCTGATTGGCGTTGCGGCACTCGCGCTAACCGGAACGCTGCCCATCGAACAGGCGTTGGCCGGTTATGCCGATCCCATCGTTTGGCTGGTGTTGGCGGCGTTTTTCATGTCCCGCGGAATGATCAAGACGGGCCTCGGCCGCCGTATCGCTTTCGTTTTCATACGTGCGATTGGCCGCCATTCGCTGGGGTTGGGTTACGCGCTGGTTTCCACTGACATGCTGTTGGCGATGTTCATTCCGTCGAATGGCGCTCGTGCTGGCGGCATCATCTTTCCTGTGGCTAAAAGCCTTTCCGAAGCATATGAATCAAGGCCCGGTGAAACTGCCAACCGGTTAGGCGCATTTCTGATGACGCTGATCTACCAGTGTGACGTCATCATCTGCGCCATGTTTCTCACCGGCCAGGCTTCAAATGTTTTGATTTCCAAGTTTGCTCAGCAGGTGACAGGTATTGAACTAACTTACGCGCGTTGGGCACTCGCAGGAGCAGTGCCGGGACTCATTTCGCTTCTCGTCGTGCCGCTGGTGCTTTATCGAGTCTTTCCGCCTGAAATGAAGCACACGCCCGCGGCTGCGCGGTTCGCCGCCGACGAGCTGAAGCGAATGGGGCGAACAAGTCGCGGCGAAAAACTCATGTTGATCGTATTTGCGCTGGTCGCCAGCCTTTGGATGACAACAGCGCTTCATGGAATCAACTACGCCGCAGTAGCACTTTTCGGGATTTGCGTTCTCTTGTTAAGCGGCGTTTTGAATTGGCAGGACGTGGTTAGCGAGCGTGGGGCGTGGGATGTCTTCATCTGGTACGGCGGGCTCGTGAGAATGGCGGAAGCGCTTGGGGAAACAGGCATCACCAAACGTTTCGCGGAAGCCGCTGCCAGTTTTACGGTTGGCTGGAAGTGGTGGCTGGCGCTCGGCTTGCTCCTGCTCGTCTATTTCTACGCGCACTACGGCTTCGCCAGCATCACGGCACATGCGACAGCGATGTATGTTCCTTTTCTCGTGGTAATTCTTGCGGCCGGTGCGCCTCCTTATCTTGCAGTGTTGTCGTTGGCATACTTTTCTAACCTCGACGCGTCATTAACTCACTTTGGTACCACTCCGGCCCCAATCTATTTCGGCGCCGGTTATGTGAAGCAACGAACCTGGTGGACATTGGGGCTGCTTGTTTCCCTTATCACAATTCCTATCTGGGTCATCTTCGGATTCGCCTGGTGGAAACTTTTGAAACTTTGGTAGTACAAGCCTTATGGCCGGTTACTCGCAAAAACCGCTGGTAAAAAAACTCGGCATCAAGTCCGGGCAGAGTGTTGCGCTGGTCAACGCGCCGAAAACTTTTGCGAAGAAATTGCAACCGCTGCCCGACAATGTCCGCCTGACAGCGGGACAACTGGCAGAGCAGCTCGATTTCATAATGCTGTTCGTCGATTCGGCAAAAACACTGCACAAAGAGTTGCCGAGATTGAAAAAGAAGCTGGCACCGAACGGAATGTTGTGGGTTTCCTGGCCAAAGAAAAGTTCGGGCGTCGAAACCGATCTATCTTTCGACGTTGTTCAACAACTTGGGCTGAAAATTGGACTGGTCGATGTGAAAATTTGCGCAGTAAACGAGATTTGGTCGGGACTGAAGTTTGTCTACCGTTTGAGAGATCGTTCGCGCTGAAGCCTAGTTACAATCGTTCGTTGTTCAACCGTGAGACGCGTTGTGTTTCTATTGCGAGACTTGTCATTCAGTTGCGCGACACCCACAAACGGATTCGATAGGCAGGTGTTGATCGAGTAAACCTCATCACAATCTCGAAAAAAAATTTTATCCATTCAGTTTCTCCGATGAAGTTGGACAGTCGATCTCGAAAGCGACTACAGCTGGTAGGACCAAGGGATAACGTGTGGAAAGTGTTGCGTGCAACAGACGGCGAACGGTTTGTCCTTGCCGATAAAGATACGATTTTCCGAAAGAATTTTGACACCCGAAAAAAGAATTTCCTGCGCGGATCAATTACTTCAGTGTTTAGAATTTTCTTTATGTGATCATCTATCCTCTCACAAGAGAGTTGTTTGCATTTTCAAATCAGCGATGCGCGGAGCAAATGAGAAACATTTTCTGCGCAAGTGTTGATGGACCACGTTTGATCGAGAAAGCAGTTGCAAAAACTTTTCGGATCACTATAATGCGACTCCCTCGTTCGGAAGTGATGTTTGCCGGATGTGAAGCGTTGATGTCGGACCTGATGTTTTTAATCGTGCTGTAGGTTAATTGCTCTTATACATTTTTAAAATGTCCCCGCTGACCTGCTACACGGTGCCCCGATCAGGTGTTTAAGGATGAGGCTCCTTTTGAAGTGAAGAGTCTCAGGCAAACCAGGCGATTTTCCTGCGTTCTTTAGGCGTAGTCGTCCTCGATCAACTCAACGCCAATGTGCGGTGCCGGGAGTTTTTCTCAAAGCCCGGACTGTGCGCGAAGTGTTTCTTCCAACGGGATTCTAAGAACCAACGTGTCAGATTGGAGCCCCAGAAATGACCGAAGAACGGGTTGATTCGGGCAAAAACTGCCCAATTTGTTCCCAGCAGTTACCCTTGTCGGAATTTGGCGTTTGTCGTGCCCGCAAAGACGGGAGAAACCTTTACTGCAAGAGTTGTATTCGGAAAAAAGTGACTGACAGCAGGCGCGCGTTGAAAGAATACCGGTCGGCGCGTAAGCGCTATGTCAGTCAACCACTTCTGGATTCCACCGAGGCACACTTGAACGAAGACGCTAACTCTTCAACAATGTTTCCTCGAATATTCAGCAAGCTGTCGCCCATCGAGCGCGTCAGAGAAGCAATCAAGAAAGGCGCGCGAACGCAAAAAGAAATTCGCAAGGCAGCGAATGTCGGTGACGATGAAGTTGGTGACGCGTTGGCCAATCTATTGCTTTGGACTCGAGAAATTCGCACACAACTAATCGGTAACACGCGGATGTATTACCTCAACGAGTCGACGGAAGCGCTGCAAGCTAAAGAAGAAACGAGCAATCTGCCGCAGCGAAAGCGAGACGTTCCGAGTTCCTTTAGCGCCCTGCACGGTTTGATGCCGGGAAAAAAGCCGGAAGGGGAAGCTGAAAAAATCAGCGGCTGGGTGGCAGCTTAGTCGCCGTGAACTGTGCACCGTAAACAGGGAACGGTGAAGAAATCCAAAGCCGGACCACGATTCACTGTGTACGGGTTACTGTTTACGATTCACGGTAAAAAAGCCTCGAGAACTTCGCTGGCGTGATCTTCCGGTTTTACTTTTTCAAAAACCTTCTTGATTCTCCCTTTTTCATCGATCAAAAAGGTCATCCGGTTCACACCCATGTAGCTGCGGCCCATGAACTTTTTCTGGCCGTAAACTCCATACGCGTCAGAGATAGCATGGTCGGTGTCGGCTAAAAGCGTGAAAGGAAGTTTGTATTTGGTGACAAACTTCTTATGCGAGGCCTCACTATCCAATGAGATTCCCAGCACCTTGATCTTCCGCTTCTTGTATTCCGCGAATGCGTCGCGAAACGAACAAGCTTCTTTCGTGCAGCCGGGAGTATCATCTTTGGGGTAAAAATAGAGCACAACTTTTTGACCGCGCAGATCTTTAAGCCGGACGCTTTCACCATTTTCGTCCGTTACAGTAAAGTCAGGGGCCACAGTTCCTTCTTTCAGCATAGTTTTACTCCAGTTCAACGAGATTTAGATGGCGAAGGATTCTAGGCTGGGGCGCCTTTCAGGACAAATTGTTATGGCAAAAAAAAGCGCCACCGGTAAAAAAGGTCACTACTGGATGGTTAAGCAGGAGCCTGAGACTTACTCCTGGGACGATTTCGTCGCCGACGGCGAGACCGATTGGAGCGGCGTCAGAAACTATCAGGCGCGGAACAACCTGCGCCAAATGACGACAGGCGAATCCGTCTTGTTTTATCATTCGGGAAAAGACAAAGCTGTCGTCGGCCTGGCGGAAGTAGTAAAACCGGCATATCCCGACCCAACTGCAAATGACGAGCAGTGGGTAGCAGTAGATCTAAAGCCAGTTAGAAAACTCAAGAATCCAGTGCCGTTGGCTGCGATTCGCTATGACCAGCGGTTGAGTCAACTGCCGTTGATTCGACAATCACAACTTTCCGTAATGCCACTGACAAAGGATGAGTTTGACGTGATCGTAGCGCTCGGCGCCGGCAATGCCGCAAAGAAGCGGCGAGGAGGTAAGAATGTTTAAGCAGATTGATTACACCATGGTCGTAGTTTCTGACATGCAGCGTTCGGTCGAATTCTATCGCGATAAGCTGGGGATTCCTTTGAAGTTTCGATCGCCCGACTGGACGGAGTTCCAAACTGGAACAACTACGCTTGCCCTTCACGGTGGCGGCATTGCACCGAGCGGGCCACCGGCCGGCGATCCATCTAAACAAGCTGGGAGTTGCTCGATTGGCTTCAACGTCGAAGACGTAGATAAAACCTATGAAGAGCTGAAAACCAAAGGAATCAGATTCGTGATGCCGCCCACCCAGCGCGAAGGCGAAGGAATCAAATTGGCGGTGGCCATTGATCCTGACGGTTTGCCGGTTTCTTTTGCACAAATGATTGCACAGACTGCGGCAAGTTAGATTTGGTAAAGCAAACTGTTAGTTTGCGTACGGCCGTTGCCACTCAATTGAGCTTTAGCCCTGCGACGCAAACTAACAGTTTGCTTTACGTCCAATATCCTCAACTAAAAAGCCTCGGTTCGGTAGAGGTGACCTCATTCTCCGGCACCGCTGAATCAGCGAGGTTTGGGTACTTTTGGAAAAGCGGCGCCGGCGCCGGCACTAATTTCTCATCGAGCGTCGATTTGATCTCCAGCGCGTTCACTACCGCCTGGCCACGAAAGTGGTTGTTCGTTATCACATAAGCTTCGCGCGTCTTCTTGGCTACTTCTTTGATCCTTGTTATCCACGGCTCAAGCTCATCAAGCGAATACAGATAGTTGTAACGGTCGTCCCGCGGCGCCTTTTCCCGAAACCAATCCTGATAGTTTCTGCCGTGCAGCCTGACATAGCCGATCTGCGAGGTTGTCAGTGCCGCTGGTTTGACCGACTTTGTGAAGAGCGGCTGATCGATGTTGCAAATTCCTACGCCCGCTTCTTCCAACCATTCGAAAATCTGCGGCGTGTTCCAGGACGAGTGTCTGATCTCCAGCACTAACGGGTAATCCTTAAACCGATCGAGCAGCTTAGCCAAATAAACACGATCTTCATCGGTGTTCTTGAATGACCAGGGAAATTGAAGCAGCACGGCGCCAAGTTTTTGGGCGCTCGCCAGTTGATCAAGTCCTTCGCGCATTGCTTTCTCGTCCGCCTCAGTCGCCTTGCCGCGTTCGTGCGTAAAAACTCGATGAAGTTTCGCGGTAAACAAGAACTGTTTCGCAGAAGCGACGCGTTGAGCCCAGGATTTCGCCGTGGCGGCAGTGAAAGGTCGATAGAAACTGCTGTTGATTTCAATCGTGTCGAAAAATCTGGCGAGATACTCGAGCGGATCAAACTTCGCGCCGGGCTTTTGCGGGTAAACAACGCCTTCCCAGTCTTTGTAAGACCAGCCGGCGGGTCCGATGCGGATTTTGTTCTCCATTTGTGCTGTCAAAATCAGCCGCGGATTAACGCGGATTTCACAAATCTGAAAAGCATTCGCGCAAGCTGACTGATTTGTAGGTATCTTAGTTCATCTCGCAACTCGGCTGTGTTATCTGTCTGTCTGATCCGCGTTCATCCGCGTAAATCCGCGGCTAATGTCCTTCCATTTTGCTTTACTTTGTCGCACGTGTTGTTAGCAAATTAAAATGTCCGGTGTTATTAGCAAGTGAAGTGTCCGATCGGTTCATTTCGTCTCCAGCAGTAGTAGCTGTGGGAATGTGGGAAAGTCAGGCGGCTTTTTGGCCTGACTTTGTCAAGCCGCGTTGGGAAGCGACGGTTTTGGTCGCTTTCCGTGGCGGCGTCATTTCCATAGCTGGTTGGCCGTCAGCTGTG
>JACCVY010000124.1 GCA_013697915.1 Blastocatellia bacterium
GAACAGTTAAGAGAGAGCAAGATCCCGAAGCACAGATGGCCATCGTATCGGAATCGCCAAACCGCGTGTCCGCCATATTTGTTTTCAGCAAATACGATTGGCAACTGACCTATGATGGCGCCAAGTCATTCATGCGACCGCTGATGCCGCGCGAGTTTTCTCCAATACAGGACAAATACCAGGAAATGCTCGCGTCCGGTCTAATGTTTAATAGCATTTCCCTATACAACACCCTTCTTGATGGCGAAGCCCCGGGAACAAAATTTGAGTCGAAGGGAATGAAAAAGATTAAGGATCGTACAGCTTATATAGTTGATATCAAGCAGCCCAAGGGAGCATCCGCACGGTTGTATTTTGATGCTGAAACGTTTATGTGGGTGCGCACAGAATACGGGGCGGCGCACGTTTCAAAACCAATGGGACAATTTACTAATGAGGTGGTTCCCCACGGCGAAGATGAGCTAATTGTGAACTTCTACTTTGAAACTTCAGACTTCCGAGATGTTGACGGAGTGAAGCTGCCCTTCAAGTTTGAGCAGAGCGTGACTTATCCAATAATCAAGCAGAAGAAGAACGGCACGATTCTGGGAACCATTACCGAATACCGGCATAATGTCGCGATTGATCCTAAAATGTTCCAATAGCCAGCCGTCGGTTTAGTTCTGCTGTTAGTGTTTGGCTTACTCAGGCACTTGGGAACGTAGTTGTTTGATGATGTTCCGAACGCTGTCAGCGTCCTTGGCGGTGGGTGCCAGGCTCAAATATTTTTCTAGAGCGTCAATAGCCAATTTGTTTTCATCGCGCTCATTATATAGTGCTCCCAGAAATCTGTAAGCTAACGCCACGTCTTCTCCGCCCAGCTTTATCACTTGCTGGAGTTCGTTCTCAGCTTCGCTATATTTGCTTAAATGAATTAGCGCTTTGCCACGGAACAGATGGGCGGTCGCCGATCCATCCTTTATTTCCGTTGCTCGATGCAATTGCGTTTCAGCATCTGCATAATGCTTGTTCTTTAGTTGCACGATGCCGTAGTTAAGCCTTAACTCGAAAATCTCTGGTGCAACTTTTACGGCTGAGCCAAAGACCTTTTCCGCTTGCTCAAACTTGCCAATCCGTTCATAGATGACTCCCATTTCATTCAGGGCCAGGGAGAATCGCGGATACAGCGCGATGGCCTGCTGTAATTGTGCGATCGCTTTCTCGTGGTCGCCGTCGCGTTCCGACTGCAAGGCTTTCTGGTAAAGTTCGGCGGCAGGTTTTGGCGCTGCCATCAAGGCTGCATTAATAACCCCTGCTTTTTCACTTGAGGGTTTATACCGCAGCCGGATTTGCACGCTGTAGCTGCGGCCAAACGGAGTCCCACGGCTGCTCGACGTATCAATCACATCAACTTGTTCGTTGACTGGTTCGTACTCCTTTTCGCCTTCGATCGTGACTGTGTAAGTACCACCGCCCACTCTGCGAAATGCAAATGCGCCAGTGTCGTCAGTCATAGTGAAGAAGTCGCCGCCCCTAATTCCGCTAAGCCTTACCTTCAGGCGCCTGTCAACATTCTGCCCCGAAGGATAATAAACCCGCCCGTCTATTGTGTTGCGGCCTCCAGTGCCCGGCGAGCCCGGATCGGGATCAATACCCCCCATCTGAGCTCGGGAAGAAACGGGAAGTAACAGAGTTACAATTGTCACGCAGAGAAAACAAAAGGTGTGTCGTGCCGCTGTGGGTAGACATTGGCTGAGCATTTCTAAACTCCTAATTTAAGATCCTGCAAACCACGATCATAAAGACGGCGGTTAACTGGAATTTAGTTCAACAACTCGGCGCGGGGGTAACATGGCTGACCAAAGAGCCGGAAACTAATCGGGCAAACGCTGGTACCAAACAATGTGATCGCCGTCGTCAGGACGATCGGAATAAACTACCGTCAGATAATCAACCGACCGCACTCGGGAAAAGGGAAGCTCTAGGAGCGCGTTATTTGACAGCATAATTCCACCTGGTCTGAGCATGTGCTCTACGTTCGCGAGGGCCAGACTCTGCTCAAACGTGTCGTAGTATATGAATATGTTAGTCGCAATTATCAGATCGAAACGCTCCGCCGTTGGAAGGTCCATATGTTGCAAGACAATATTCAAATCCACGGGCGTAATCCGCGTGGCGATACTAGGACGAATGCTCACCGCACGAATTTTTAGATCCCCCGCGTTGGCTGGAAGGTTGACGGGCGACACAGCGGTCCCAATCTGATCTCCGAACTGCTTCCAGTAACCTATGGCCTCCGGCTTCCATTGAGCTTGCAGATCGCGCGGCAGTTGAACTACATAACGCTGACCGTGTCGTGCGCGTTGCTGGGCAAGCGCAAGATGGTGATTTACCCGTGGGCTCAAGTCGAAGGTCGTCACCTGTAGAACATCGGGACTGGCCAGACCAAGCCGTAATAAAGTATCGACAATTGCGAATGGCTGAATGGTCTGTTGCGGGTAGAAATCGTAACCCTCTTGCTTGTCTGTAAAGTCGAGCCCGGGCCCCACTATGGCCACGCGCCGCACGCTAATGGCGGTTAACAGTCCGCGCGTGCGTATCGCTTTCAGAGATTCCTCTAAAGCAAGGTTAGGCAGTAGTGAAGTGTCAGATGAAAGTCCACGGGTGCGAAAAACTCTCGAGCGTTCGGCAAACTCTTCGGTTGGATCTCCGAGAAGTCGTGCAGACTCGACGGCTTTTACATAACTCGCCTGTTCCCTCAAGTTGCGAACAACACTAGTTAGCAGGTAATTCTTCAACCGCGCCCGGTCCTGGGTGGTAGTAAGCGTATGGCCCTTTTGTGTCAGGAGCACGTTGCGGGCGAAGAGCAATCGTTCGTTCTTGCCGGCTGCGCCCAGGTCTCGAATTAAATCGTCCACCCGCCCTTGAATGACAGGAACCACCCTGGCGCCTGAAGTTAGTGCGCCGTCCCCCCTTATCTCCGCTATCTCCTTGATCGTAACGCGCGGACGTTGTGTATAAGAGGTGCCAAACAATAAGAAATTGACCAGCGAATCTTCGTCCCCTTGGGCAAGCCGCGCACGAATCTCACTATCGCGACCTCTGATCCAGTTGGGCCACGCCTTTGCCAATTCATCAGGATTCAGCCTTTTTAGATCGGCGGGCAAGGCTTCCACCAGAGCCTCTAAAATCGGTTGGGCCTCCGTGTAGCGAAGATATTCAGCACGAGACTGAGAAGTTTGACCGAAAAGCGAGATGGGCAGACTCAGTGCCAACCAGCATCCAGCCACGATACTAATGCGGGAGCTAACCTTATACGTATTCCGCTTAATACTAAAAACTGAATCGAATAGCTCTGAGTTTTTTAACATAAAGATGAGATGCCGGACCCTCTCATGCGGCAGCCAATAGGTACGCGGTGCCACGAAGAGCGAAGAAAGATTCAAAAAAAACGGGGAGCCCGAAGGCTCCCCCAACAAAGGCTGACTAAGAGTTGAGCCTTAGAAAATGATCTTAGCGGCAAGTTGCACGTTGCGACGCCCGTCGCGGTAAGCAAAGACCGGATCGCTGCCGGGCGTGAAGTAATTGCTGCCATAGTCAGTAAACAGGTTCGCGTGGTTAAAGACATTAAAGACTTCCCCACGAAGCTGAAGACTCACCCTCTCACTGAAGTGGATCCTCTTGTAGAGTCCAGCCGTCACATTCCAGAAACCCGGCCCCGTGAAAGCATTACGTTTGCTCATATTCGACGGGAAAGGTCCGAAGTTGTAGTTTCCCGTGGGACCAGGAGGCGTTGCAGTGGTCTGAGTAGTCGTATCGACCAGTACGAACTGATTAGGCTGTCCAGTGGTCGGTGGGTTGCTGCTGTTTACGACGACCGGACCTGATGGCGTCAGGCGTGCATAGTTCGTGGTTGCGAACGAGTAATCATAGATCGTGAACGGATATCCCGATCGCAAATTAACCAGGCCGTTGACGCTCCAGCCACCGAGCAAGTGTTTGGCAGCAGGGCTATCACCCTTGAATGGAACTTCGTAGGTTAAGCTGCTGGAAACCCGGTGCCGCACGTCGAAGTCTGAAAAACCGTAATCAAGGTTTGGATTGAACGTATCAAGAAAGCCCAGGTTGTTGGAGCCGGCATGGTCGGAGAAGGTCGAGCTCAGATTATCTTTGGCCTTGGAATAAGTGTACCTGGCGGTAAACGACGCTCCGCTGTTACGGAAATTGTTGCTCTCGAGCGAAGCAGTCACGCCGTAGTAATTGGAGTACCCCAGATTGCCGCGGGTATTGATACTCGTGGCCACCCCATTGCAGCGACTGGTTACGCCTGAGGCGGTGAGAGTGGCAGCGGGAGTGCTGCCACCGAGGAATACCGTTCCACAGCCTAAGCGATTGATGTCACCTATGGAATAAAGCTTTCTCCCTGCTGAGGCTGAATACTCCAGCGATGCAACCGTGTTGGTACCAAGCTGGTGTTCAAAGCTCGCACTCCAGAAGTGGGCATAAGCGTTGACGATATTCTGATCAATGTGACGCGCAGAAACGGCGGACAATGTTCTTGCCGGCCCAGTTCCCGCAAACGGTCCGAGGTTAGATGCGTAGAGGGGAAGTGTTGCCACATCTCCCAAAGTCACTCGGCCGGAACTGTTCACAGAGTCGGCCGCAAGAGCGACGACAGCATAGTTCGGCGGATTGAACAGCGCATTAAAGGTGACGTTCCCGAAGTTCCGTTCGTAGGCCATACCATAGCCGCCACGGAGACTGGTCTTGCCATCACCAAATACGTCCCAGGCTATGCCGAGGCGAGGGGCGAAGTTATTTTTGTCCTTCCCCCATAGTGCGCCAATCGGGCTGTCAGGGACGCTAAAGAACCTGCCGTTACGAGTTCGCTCCTGAATAGTTGCGCCTGCGCCGTAATAGAAGTTCGCGTCCAGTTTGGGGTCTTGAGCATTATGCTGTACGCCGTAATACTCATAGCGCATACCCAGGTTCAAGGTAACGCGCGGTCTAATACGCCACGAATCATTACCGTAAACCGCCCACTCGTTATACCGGTTGCTGCGAGAAAACGATGGCGGACCTGCGGGAAGCGTAACTTTTGTCAGTCCCGGCGCCACTGTAGGATATCTGCCGCCTGGATCAATTGCCACCTGAAAACTGACAAGATTACCGCTTACCAGGTTGCTGAGCCCTTCTGCGCTATTAGTACCCAGGGTCTCTACCGCATTCAGGTAGGCGCCGAAAGTTTTGTTGTCGCGGATATTTATAAACTGCCCACCAAATTTCAAGTTGTGCGCACCCGTCGAGTAGTTCATGTCCTGGTTAAATTGATAGACGTTCTGGGCGCCGGCGAAAGGAATGGCGCTGCCAGGGCTGAAAGGCAAATAACCCGGGAAGCCAATCGAGACGCTGGAGAGTTGCGTGCCACCCAAGTAAAGTGATGGTCCGGGAGGTTGATCGCCCAGCGGTTGTCCACCGTTCAAGCGATTAAAGCCGACCTTGCTGTTTGACACAAACTTTGATGAGAACGAGTGCGTCAAATTGAGTAGGAAGTTCTGATTGTAATTGAAAGAGCCGGTGTTGAACCCCGCGTATGGGCTGGAAGCATTCGTACCCTTTGCATTCACTTGATCCTGCAGCGCATAGCGACCATAAAGCTGTGTTTTGTGGCTTAGATTAGCGTCAATGCGGATCACCGTCTGCCTATCGTTCTGGGGTGTGCCGCCGCCGACGTCCTGCGGTGTAGAGTAAGTTATTTCTTCAAAAGCCGGCAGGCTGCCAGGAAGCGCCGAGAAGGCGTTGCCGCCGGGGCTGTTGGGGGTGGGCCTGAAAGTGCTCGCGCCATAAGCCGCGACCACTTGACTGACGGTAAATGTTCTGCCCGAGGGGGGCGCTACCGTTGAATAGCGGCTAAAAAAATTACGCGTTGTCGCAGAAGTGGCAGCAATCAGTTGCGGCGTAGGCACGAAAGCCTTCGACGCACCGCCGCTACGCACTCTGATCCATTCCGTGTTGTTAAAGAAGAAGACTTTGTTCTTCATATTGATGGTAGACCGGCCGCCTTCGCCAAAGCGTGGCAAAATAACTGGGCCGCCAATCGAGTAGCCAAACTGGTTGCGCGTAAATACCTGTCTCGGAATGCCGCGCGCGTTGTTGTCAAAACCGTTCGAAGCAAGGCGCGAGATGCGGTTGAATTCATAAAGGGTTCCGTGAAACTCATTGCTGCCCGCGATGGTTGCGACGTTGACGATACCGCCCGAGGCACGGCCGTATTCGGCCGAAAAGTTACCGCTGATAACGCGGAACTCCTGCACGGAATCGAGTGGAACAAGTTGCCCTACGGTCGCAGTGAAATTATCAGTGTTTTCACCGCCGTCCAGCAAAATGCTGGTGCTGGCGGAACGCTGGCCATTAATCGCATAGCCCGTGCCGCGCCCACCTCCAGCTCCCTCGGGCGTGACGTTGCCCGCAATGCCAACGAGGTCATAAGGATTACGAGTCAGCGTCGGCAGTTCGCGGATCTGCTTGTTGGTGATGACACTGGATTGCTGCTGGTCAGTCGTGTTGATCTCCATCCCAGCCCCTGCAACAACGTCAACGCTAGCAGCGACTGACTCAGTCGAGAGTTTCGTTTCGAGGGAAAGGTTCGAACCGACAGTGACTCTCACTCGCTGTGTGTTTTCAGCAAATGATCCGGACTTTACTGTAACGTCATAAAGCCCAGGCTGTAAGGACACGACAGTGTAAGTTCCCTGGTCGTCTGACGTAGTCGTGCGCTCTGCGCCGGTGCCGACAGACTTAACCGTGATACTCGCGCCCGGGACTACCCGATCCTGCGGATCGGTAACTTTGCCCGTGATTTGGCCGGCATCGGTCTGCGCCAGGACTCCGCCTGCGACCATGACCAGCACAACCAAAGCCGCGAGCGCCGTTGAGAGACCTTTCACGACCTTGCTTTTCAAAACTTTTTCCATTTTTAGCCCTTCCTTTCGAGAATAAATAATTCCTTTTGGCTGCCGATTGCTTTCGCCTTAGCCTTGCATAAACCCTTTGGAGTCGAGCGTCTTCAGAGCACGAATTCCCGCGCAAAATTCCATTAAAGAGCAATCGAGCATCCCTGCGTTTGCAAGTTGTGTGCCCATTAACCTCAAACAAGACAAACGGATAGAAACAGTGACTTAAGCGCTACCTGAATCACCAGACCGCCCCCACAGATCCAAAAAATTGGGAACTATCCATAAATCGGAAGCGCGTTCGTATGTCATGAAGTTCAGAAATGTGGTGGCGTCGTAGTCCTGATTGTTAGGGTTCAGGGAGGACTTAGAGGCGGGACTGCGTTAGTCATGGAGTGTGAATAAGGTTGTTCCTCGAAGTTGTCGGTTAAAGTCCGGGAACCCTCCCATGTTGCCTTCCTGCGTATTTGCCGTTATTAAAATTACACCATGTCAGAACGAATCTATCGCGATCCGGTTCACAACATCATTAGGCTTCGCACCGACAACGACGAAGGCGCACTGATCATGCATTTGATCGACACGCCTGAGTTCCAACGACTGCGACGTATCAAGCAACTGGGCCTTGGCTTGTACACCTATCAGGGCGCCGAACATTCGCGCTTTACCCATTCGCTTGGCGCGTTTCACTTGATGAGCCGCGTGCTGGACCGCCTCGGCGAAATGCACCGCATAGACAAACAGGATCGCGCGGCGGCTCGCGCCGCGGCGTTGCTTCATGACGTGGGCCATGGATCGTTTTCGCACGTGATGGAAAAAGTGCTCGGCTTTCATCACGAGAAATGGACCGTGGAAGTGTTGCTCAGTGAGGAAACTGAGGTTGGCCAGCGCCTGCGCGCACATTCAGCTGACTTGCCGGCCAAGGTTGCAGCAATCATCGAGGGCAAGTTCCAGCCGGCCGCGCTGGCTCAACTGGTTTCCTCGCAGCTCGACGTCGATCGCATGGACTACCTCTTGCGCGATTCGTTAATGACCGGAGCAAAGTACGGCATTTATGATCTGGAATGGATCATCAACGCGTTGGCGATCGATGAAGAACATGATCGCATTTACGTGGCGGCGCGTGGTCTATATGCCGTTGAGGAGTATTTGCAAGCGCGCTATTACATGTTCCGGCAGGTCTACTTTCATCGCGCATTGCGCTCCGCTGAAGCCGTGCTTCGTTCCATTTTGCGGCGCGCGCTTGCGCTGCTGGAAAACAACAAGCCTGTTTGGCATGCGTCTGGCACTGCTTTTGAAAAAGTGCTGCGCAGGAAATCGCTGACAATCACGGAGCATCTCGAGGTTGACGATTCGGACGTTATGTTTCACGTAAAGCAGTGGCAACGCTCTGATGACGCCGTTCTTGCCGATCTCAGTCGTCGCTTCGTCACGCGACGTCTTTTCAAAGCCATTGATCTGGATATGCCAGTTGACGAACGTCCCGATTTCCTGGCTGCGGCGCGCGCGTGCGTTGCGAAAGCGGGTTACGATCCTGAGTATTACTTCATCGAAGATCGGGCCAGCGATGTCCCTTACTACAATTACTACACGCCGAAGGATGCAGAACCGAAGAGCCGTATTTACGTCGAAGACGGATACGCGCGGCCGCGCATACGCGAGATCAGTGAAGTAAGCGACGTCGTGCGTGGACTGCAGCGCGGCTATGAGTTGCATCGCGTGTGTTTCCCGGCCGAAGTTAAAGACGAAGTCTACCGGCTTTATCACGATGCGACGCCCAGGGATCGCTCAGCTGTTGGCCACGCAAACGCAAACGGAGGTTAATCCGCAATGGCTAGAATCGCGGATGCTGATGTCGAGCAGGCGGATCGTTGTGTGAAAGACGTGCTCGACGCGCAGCGGAAAACGTGGGGCGCACCACTGCTCAATCACCTCCTGTACGCCAGGCGTCTTTCAATTTTCCGCGGCGCTCGCGCAATGTGGACGGGCATTGAAAGCTCCGGATTAATTGACGCGGGCTTGCGCGGGCTGATCAATCGCCGCGTGGCCGCGCTGAACGGGTGCGAGTTTTGACAGGATATAAATGCTGCCGTGAGCAGCCGGCTGGGTGTTTCTATTGAAAAGATTGAAGCGCTGGAAAGCTACGCAACCAGCGGTCTGTACAATGCAGTCGAGCGCGCTGCCCTCGAGTATGCCGACAGCATTACGATAACTGGCCGCGACGTCAGTGATGATCTTTTTGCGCGACTTCGCTGTTACTACAGCGACGACGAGATAGTGGAATTGACGGCAACGATTGCCTGGGAAAATTCTTCGAGCAAATTCAATCGTGCCTTGCGCGTGCCGTCGCAGCGTCTGTGGAAGATGGATTGACCAAACTTAAGTTTGAAGTCTTTCTCCCTCTCCCTTTGGGTGAGGGTTGGGGAGAGGGCTTGTGCGCTTCAAGCTTCGCACCCTCCCCTAACCCCTCCCAAAGAGAGGGGAAGAAACCACACACTTTTCAATAACTTGTTCTGACGTTAATTAAGTTTGTCGAACTCTTACTATTCTCTCCCCGCTTCAACTGAATGCCTTTCATCCAAAACGATCGTTCACATTCGTTGCTCGGCAGTTTTGCACTGGTTGTAATTATTGTCGCGCTGTTTTTTTCAGCGAATGTTTCAAGGCTTCAGGCGCAAACATCGGCGCGACCCTCTCGGATAGCGCTGCTCGACTTTGGGGAAACGGCATTCGCCCGAGAAGCGGTCGAAAAGTTTTCAACTAGTCTAAGACAGGACAACACTATTGAGGTTCTTGATCGCGATCAGGTCCGCGCCGCCGCTCGCGGTGCGGGCTACGCCGGCTCATTGAACCTGTCGCTCGTTGACGCGCGCAATCTTGGCACTGTGCTTGGCTGTGACTTTTTTGTCCTGGGCGACGCGCAAACGCTGCGTCGTTCGCCTTCTGCTGGGCCATTTTACTTTGAATCCTATGCCTCGATTTTTTTGGTTAGCGCGCGCACTGGCCGGCTCATAAGCTGGGAACGCCCTAACTTTCGCGCCGCGGCTGCCGCGGTCGCTGAACACTCGTTGCTGAACGAGTTAGCCGGAGGAGCGCTCCGGCATCGCATTCTTGTTTCAATACATCGAGCCGCGGTGGGTGAACGTGCTGAGCGCGCAATCATAATTGACGGAGAGATACCGATCATTGAAGAGGCGCCTGATGATGACAAGGTGGCCGAAGCCGCAGGGCTGAGATTGCCGAAACCGTATCGCCGCTTTCTGCCTGCCTATCCGGAAACTGCGGCCGCCGCCGAAGCTGAAGCCGTTGTCGACGTGCTCGTCGATCTGGATAGTAGTGGCGAAGTTCAGCGCGCCGAAGTGGTCCGCTGGGCCGGCTTTGGGTTGGACCTGGCAACACTCGAGACTATTCACAAGCTGCACTTTTTCCCAGCAATGCGCGAAGAGGTTGCAGTTCCGATTCGTATTCTGTTGCGCTACAACTTTCGCAAGCCGCCGCCGTAGTACGTGTGACAGACATCCTTATCTGTCTTTCAGTTCAGTCCGTAATTCGTGAAGAATTCCGGTTTCAATACAATTCGACAACCGCGCGTCGCGCGCGCGGAACCCGCGGCGATAGATGTACCGGTTATCGTCTTAACCGGCGAGCGCACCGCTAGCGCTGCCGAGATTTTCGTTGCCGCTCTGGCAAAGGCTAAATGCGCAAGAATCATCGGCACACAAACGTGCGGCTGCGTGCTGGCAATTCGCGCGCGCCACAATTTGCCGGATGGTGGAGTGTTGGATGTTAGCGAGTTGGATTACAAAACGCCGGCGGGCGAACGTCTCGAAGGACATGGTATCCAACCCGAACAGATGGTGGTGGCCCACCGCGAAGATCTATATGGGAACCGCGATGCAGCGTTGGCTGACGCGCTTAGTCAGTTGACGTTGCTTCAAAGCCAACCTCATAGATAACTTCGATGGGTTATCTCGCTGCAAATCCCATCTGAAACCCTTCCGCCCGTTGCAATCGCTCATGCTATGATGCCCGCGCGCCGCGGCATCCGCGGGTAAATCATCCATGCTTTATTTATCTCAAGTGTTGGGTCGCCCCGTACGCGATCTGGAAGGCGAACGTGTCGCGACGATTAAGGATGTAATTGTGCGTCTTGGCGAAGAAGATCATCCGCCAATGCTCGGGCTGGTTGCGCGCTATCGCCGGCGCGATTTTTTTGTCTCACGCTGGCGCATTACAAACTTTGACGAGCATGGCGTCGGTTTGAATTCAGACATTCTTGATCTGCGTCCCTTCGTCCGCCGCGATAATGAAGTTTTGCTGGCGCGTGATGTGCTCGATAAGCAGTTGATCGACGTGGACGGCAAACGCGTCGTTCGCGTTAACGACGTGCAGATTATCGCAGCGGCCGGAGACTGGAGAGTGACGGGCGCTGACGTGAGCTTGCAAGGACTGTGGCGGCGGCTGGCGCCCGCAAGTTTTTTGGGAACAAGAAAACCAGTTGAGGTTATCGACTGGTCCGATGTCGGCTATCTCGCCACCGATGCGGCGACCGTCCAGTTAAAGTCGGCGAGCGGAAAACTTGCACGCCTGCACCCGGTCGAAATCGCGCGTCTCGCGGAAGCGCTTTCTTATCACCACGGTTCCGAAGTAGTCGAATCTTTGGACGATGAAACAGCGGCGGAGACTTTGGAAGAGATGCCGTCGGAACGGCAAGCACGCATCCTCGGCGACATGGACGAAGAACGCGCTGCCGACATTCTTGAGTGGATGTCGCCTGACGAAGCCGCTGACGTGCTTGGCGATCTGCCTGAAGAGAAGGCAGAAGAGTTACTGGGCTTGATGGAAAGTGAGGAGCAAGCGGAAGTCGCTGAGCTATTGCCTTATGCCGACGACACGGCGGGCGGCTTGATGACCACGGAATTCGTAACGCTGCCGCGGGAGTTGACGGTCGGTGAAGCGCTGGCGCGTTTGCGAGAGATGGCGGAAACGCCAAACATGATCTATTACCTTTATGTGGTCGCGTCAGAAGGGTCCTGGCAACTCGAGGGTGTGATTGCCTTGCGCAGTTTGATTCTTGCCGATCCTTCGGTACCGCTGGCCAACGTGATGCGCACGGAATTTCAAAAAGCGGATGCGGACGAATCTGCTGAAGACGTGGCGCACCGAATTGCCGAGTATAATTTGCTGGCGCTCCCGGTCGTCGATGAAGCGGGTGAGATCCTCGGAATCATAACCGTGGATGACGCGATGGAAATTCTTTTGCCGAAAGACTGGCGACAGCGTTTGCCGAGACTGCTGGGATAAAATTTGGCCGCGGATTAAGGCGGATTACGCGAATCTGAAGAGTTCTTCCCGAGCTTGAACTAATTGTTTCTTGATCTGATCCGCGTTTATCCGCGCAAATCTGCGGCTAAGAACGTATGACTGACGGAGAACCTCCAAGTGGCAGAATCACGAGCAGCGGTCAGGGCCGCAGGACGACGTTTATTGCGTCGTGGCGCTCGTGGTGTGAGCCATACCGTCGCCCGCCGCAGTCGAATCCTTGCGTTCCTGGCCTTGCTTGGACCAGGCATGATTGCTGCCAGCGCGGGTAATGACGCCGGCGGCATCGCAACCTTCGCTTCCGTCGGAGCCGAGCACGGCTACCAACTTCTCTGGATCCTCATTCCCA
This sequence comes from Blastocatellia bacterium, assembly GCA_013697915.1. Taxonomy (GTDB): domain Bacteria; phylum Acidobacteriota; class Blastocatellia; order Pyrinomonadales; family Pyrinomonadaceae; genus PSRF01. Next base: position 12,604 of record JACCVY010000124.1, read on the forward strand.
TAACAATCAGTCTGGGCATTGTTCAGGAAATGTGCGCGCGCATGGGTGCGGTTACCGGCAAAGGACTTGCCGACCTCGTGCGCGAAAGGTTCGGTGTGCGCTGGACTGCGTTCATCATGCTGGCTCTGCTGATTGCTAATGGCGGCGTGACTGTTTCGGAGTTCGTTGGTATCGCAGCCGCGACCGAACTGTTCGGCGTGCCGCGCTTCATCTCCGTTCCTTTGTCCGCGTTCAGCATTTGGTGGCTGGTTGTGAAAGGTTCCTATCAACGAGTGGAGCGCGCGTTTCTTTTAATGTCACTGGTTTTCCTCGGCTACATCGTTTCTGCATTTATGGCCCATCCTGATTGGAGCGCGGTCGCAGTTGGTCTAGTGAGACCTACTCCCAGTTTGGGTGCGGCATATCTGTTCACGTGTGTTGCCGTGATCGGAACAACGATCTCGCCGTACATGCAGGTCTACGTGCAATCGTCGGTGGTTGAAAAGGGTGTGACTCTTGAAGAGTACCGGAAAACAAAAGCCGATGTCTGGGTCGGAACAATTTTCGCGATGCTGGTTGTTTTCTTTATCGTGGTGTCGACGGGAGCGACGCTTCACAAGTTTGGCATTCGCATAGAAACCGCCGCCGATGCTGCGCGAGCATTGAAACCGCTGGCCGGACCCTATGCAGAAAAACTATTCGCCGTTGGTTTGTTTGGAGCTTCGATGCTGGCCGCAGGTGTGCTGCCGCTCGCCACTGCCTACTCGATCAGCGAAGCTCTGGGTTTCGAGAAAGGCGTGTCGCGTAGTTTTCGCGAAGCGCCAATCTTCATTGGGGTTTTCACTTTTCTGGTAGCGGTCGGCGCCGCCATCGCAGTCATTCCGAACCTGCCGTTGATTCGCGTGTTACTCGTTACCCAGGTTATCAACGGACTGCTCTTGCCAATCATTCTTTTCGCGGTTATGCGTCTGGTTAACGATCGTGAAATCATGGGCGCCTATGTCAACGGGCGGCTTTACAACCTCCTCGCCTGGTTGACAGTAATCATCGTCACTGCCCTCTCGCTTTTGTTAATTCTGGCAACGGTCTTTCCTCGCCTTTTCGCAGTTTGACGAGCGAGCTCCTGTCCCTGCTGCGGCGCAAATCTCTCTCGCCAAGCAACGCAATCAGTGATAAAAGAATAGGACACAAAACCCTGTTGCACTTGCCGGAACCGTCAGCAAAAAACGTGAAGCGTCCCCAAGCCAAAAACAAAGCTGTTCTGTTCCTGGTGGCGACCGCCGTCGTCGTCCTGGCGATCTATCTCGTCTTCAAGTTCGATGACCAGCTGCAGGTTCTGCTGAGTTCTCGGATGGCGGGGCGGTCTTTTAACCCCAGTACGATTATCGGAGTTCTGCAACTGGTTTTGTTTGCGACGCTCGTCTACCTCGTCGTTCGCGCGCTCAACGTCGCGATCTTTGGATTGGTTCGTTTGCGTCGCGGTTTCGACGCACCGACGCTTGTTCGGAACATGTTTTCGATCATCGCGTTTACCGCGTTGTTCTTCGTGATCTTCACTCAGATTTTTCCTGGCGTTAACCTCGGCGCACTTTTCACTACTTCAGCCATCTTCGGCGTAATTCTCGGCCTTGCCTTGCAGGACACGCTCGGGAATTTCTTTGCCGGCATTTCCCTGCAAGCAGATCGGCCGTTCCAGGTTGGCGACGTGATCACCGTTGGCTCCCACCAACATACCGGAGTGGTCGAGGAGATCACCTGGCGGGCTGTCAAAATCAGAACCTTCCAGAATCATGTCGTGCTCATAAGCAACAGCACAGCAGCGAAAGAGCCGATTGAAGTGGGCCCCCGCAACAACTTGAATGCGCGCCTGGTTTTCTTTAATACCCTTTTCTCGGATTCCCCGGCGAAGACGATCCATGTTGTCCGAGAAGCGGTGCGCGAAGCTGACAACGTCTCCCAGAAAATCACGCCCATCGTGCGCATCCGCAACCTTGGTGAGAGCGCGGTAGAGTACGAAGTCAAGTACTGGCTCGAGGACTATGCCAAGTACAACGACACTGACGCTCTGGTGCGGCAACGGATCTGGTATGCCTTCCGTCGCAACGATCTGAGCTTTGCGTACCCAACCCGCACGCTGCTGGTTGAAAGAAAACCAAAGACGTCAGGCGGCGACGCCGCGCCCATCGTCGAGCGGCTGGCGGCCGTTGATATCTTTGCTCCGCTATCGACTGAGGAAACGACAATGCTGGCACAGGCCGCGAGTAGTCATGTGTTCGCGCCCGGCGAAACCGTCATTCGCGCCGGCGATCCTGGTTCGTCAATGTTCGTGGTCCATAACGGCCGGGTGGCCGTTCAGTTGAGTGAAAACGGCAGGCCGCGAACTGTTGCCACGCTGAGTGAAGGCGCTTTCTTCGGCGAGATGGCGTTGTTTACCGGCGAACCACGAACGGCAAATATCGTCGCCCTCGAAGAAACTGAGGTTTTGGAGATCGGTCATCAGGCGATGAAACTGGTTTTCGACGCCAACCCCGATCTTGTGGAGTCGTTGAGCCATATCATCACGGAACGCCGTCAGGCCCTGGCCGCCAGTGAGGATCAGGGAGCCGCCGACATCGACGAATCCGCCGGTCTTCTGTCCGCCATTAAGCGTTTCTTCGGTCTCTCTTAACATCACTCAGTCAAACGTAACTAGATTCAAGCCAGCCACTCTCATGGTTGGGAAGGGTGGTTTACCCCCGCTAAGATTGAGAGGCATTCGACGGCCGGGGCAAGCCACCCTTCCCGACCTCGAGCTGATCCAGCTTGACCTAATCTAGCCCAATTTTCCCTCTTCCGACGCATTGGCTACGTTCATTTTCTCCCCGTTTTGTTGGCTATTTCATCCCTTTTGGGCAACTTGACAGAATCAGACTCAATCTTTATTATTGCCTTGCGCTCACCGGGCTCACCCAAAAATATCAGCCCGCGAGCGTGAAGTGAAAATTGGGAGGACATTTTGCAATGACCATAGTTCGGTATGACCCATTTCGTGATCTTCGCACCCTGCAGGAAGAAGTGAATCGATTGTTTTCTACGAACCTGACTCGAGGCTTCGGCGAAGAGGGCATCGGACGCGGGGCCTGGAATCCCAGCGTCGACATTTATGAGAACAAGGACCACATCGTTCTCGAAGCCGAACTGCCCGGAATGAAGCGGGAGGACTTTGAGTTGTCGGTTGAAAACAATGTGATTACTCTGCGCGGTGAGCGACAGTTCGAAAAGAAAGAAGATTCGGACAATTATCACCGCGTCGAACGATCTTATGGTTCGTTCACGCGTTCCTTCACTCTACCGCAAACGGTTTCGGCTGAAGGAGCAACTGCTGAATACAAAAACGGCGTGTTGCGCGTGACGTTGCCCAAGCGCGAAGAAACAAAGGCGCGTCGCATTGAAGTTAGCGGCGAAGGTGCAGGCACTTCCGCGAAGACGATCGAAGCAAAAGCGGAGAACGTGAATAATGCGACGAAATCGAGCCAGGCCGCCGGCGCTCGCTAAAATATTCAGGCGGTGACAAACACAGGGCGGGGTCATTGGGTGAGCAAATCGTCTGATGTCCCCGCTTAAAGATAAGAACTAACAGACATGCGATTAGATAAATTTACGCTGCGAGCGCAGGAAGCCATTCAGGCGGCGATTGAACTCGCGGAACGAAACCAGCATCAGCAGGTTGAACCGGAACACTTGCTCGCCGCCATGCTCGAGCAGCCGGAAGGAATTGTGCGTCCGGTTCTGGGCAAACTCGCAGTCAACGTGCCCGTAGTGCTCAATGATGTACAGGCCGCAATCGGTCGCTTTCCACGAGTTGAAGGCGGACAGCAGTATTTCAGTTCGCGTCTCAGCCAGATTTTTACGGCCACTCAAAAGCTAGCCGACAAGATGGGCGACGAGTTTAACTCGACCGAGCATCTGCTGCTGGCGATCGCGGATGAAAAGGATGGCGAAGCAGGAAAGATTCTGCGCCAGCATGGCGTAAAGCGCGACGATCTGTTGAAAGTGATCGAGCAGATGCGCGGCGGCTCGAAGATTACAGACCCGAACGCGGAACAGAATTATCAAGCGCTTTCTAAATATGCGCGCGACCTAACGGAACTGGCCCGCAAGAACAAACTCGATCCCGTGATCGGTCGTGATGACGAGATACGAAGAACTATCCAGGTGCTGTCGCGGCGCACAAAGAATAATCCGGTTTTGATTGGCGAACCGGGCGTAGGCAAGACCGCCATCGTCGAGGGACTGGCACAACGGATCGTTTCGGGCGACGTGCCGGAAACGCTGCGTAACAAGCGACTCGTCGGACTTGATTTGGGTTCGATGCTGGCAGGCGCAAAGTATCGCGGCGAGTTTGAAGATCGCTTGAAGGCGGTTCTAAAAGAGATCGAGAACGCCCAGGGGCAAATCATTCTTTTCATTGACGAGCTCCATACTTTGGTTGGAGCGGGCGCCGCGGAAGGCGCGATCGACGCGTCGAACATGTTAAAGCCGGCACTGGCGCGCGGCGAGTTGCGCTGCGTCGGCGCTACCACGCTCAACGAATACAAGAAATATATTGAAAAAGATGCCGCACTCGAACGCCGCTTCCAACAGATCTACGTAGGTGAGCCGAGCGTCGAAGACACGATCGCCATCCTGCGCGGCTTGAAAGAGCGCTACGAAGTGCATCATGGCGTGCGCATCAAGGATTCGGCTATCGTTGCTGCTGCCACACTTTCTAATCGTTACATCACTGATCGGTTCCTTCCGGACAAGGCCATCGACCTAATCGATGAAGCAGCTTCGCGTCTCAGAATCGAAATTGATTCGCTGCCGCAGGAGATCGATGAACTCGAGCGCGAAATTCTGCAACTGGAAATTGAGCGCCAGGCTTTGCAGCGCGAGGAAGATGAAAAGTCGAGAGCGCGGCTGAAGGAGATCGAACAGCGTATTGCGGATTTGCGCGAAAACTCGTCGGGCATGAAAGCCAAATGGCAGTCGGAAAAAGAAGCCATCGAGCGCATGCGTACCGCTAAAGCTGAACTCGAGCAACTGAAGATGCAACTCGAACAGGCGCGAAACGCCGGCGACCTGGCGCGGGCCTCCGAGCTGCAATACGGCCAGATTCCGGAGCTTGAACGTAAGTTTGCGGCCGAGCAGGAAAAGCTTGCAGCTTTTCAAAAAGACGGCGTCATGCTCAAGGAAGAAGTTGATGAAGAAGACGTCGCACAGGTCGTTGCGAAGTGGACCGGCATTCCAGTTTCTAAGATGCTGGAAGGGGAGACGCACAAGCTGCTGACGATGGAAGAAGGTCTCGGCAAGCGCGTGATCGGCCAGGAAGAAGCATTGGCTGCGGTTGCTGATGCAGTCAGACGCGCGCGCGCTGGTTTGCAGGATCCGAATCGGCCCATTGGCTCATTCATATTTCTTGGCCCAACCGGCGTGGGTAAAACTGAAACAGCACGGGCGCTGGCTGAATTCCTTTTCGATGACGAGCGGGCGATGATTCGTCTCGACATGTCTGAGTACATGGAGAAGCACGCAGTGGCACGTATGATTGGCGCGCCGCCGGGTTATGTTGGTTACGAGGAAGGTGGGCAGCTAACTGAAGCGGTGCGCCGCCGGCCGTACGCAGTGATTCTTTTTGATGAGATCGAGAAAGCGCATCAGGATGTTTTCAATGTGCTGCTGCAGATTCTGGACGACGGCCGGTTAACCGATTCGAAGGGTCGCACTGTTGATTTCAAAAACACTGTGCTGATTATGACTTCAAACCTCGGCTCGCGCGAGATTCAGGCCGCCGAAGGCGATGAGGCGCAGGTGCGCGAGGCGGTGTTGCAGGAACTGCGCGACCACTTTAAGCCGGAATTTCTTAATCGCATCGACGACATAGTGATCTTTCATCAGCTTTCGCGCGAGCAGATCGTGAAGATTATCGACGTGCAGCTTGAACGACTGCGAAAGATGCTCGGCGAACGGGGCGTTCAACTCGTTTTGGATGATTCGGCGCGACAGCTTCTGGCTCGTGAAGGCTACGATCCGACGTACGGCGCGCGTCCTCTGAAGCGAGCCATTCAGACGCTGATACAAAACCCGCTGGCGGTGAAGCTCCTGAACGGAGAAGTTCTGCCAGGGCAAATTGTCAGAGTGTCGGCTGAAGTCGATAAGATGGTTTTTAAGAACGAGGTCGCGGCGGCAGTTGCTTAATAGTTTCGAGGGGTAGAACACGATGTCTCAGTGGAATCCATTACACGACCTGGTGACTTTGCAGGATCGGATGAACCGTTTGTTTGAAGACGCAACGCAACGGCGCGCCAGCGAAGCCGACCAAAAAGATGAATTGGAACGTGCGGATTGGTATCCGGCGGCGGACGTTTATGAAAACGAGGGCGCGTTTATGCTGGCAGTCGATCTTCCCGGCATTGATCGCGCGAAACTGGATATCAGCATTGAGGGCGATAACCGGCTGACGATTAAGGGCGAGCGCACGGCGCGTGATTCAACACAGCATCGCGGCGAGTGTCCGAGCGGCAAGTTTTTGCGGACCTTCAGCGTGCCCGCCTCCGTCGATCAAAAGGACATCAGGGCAAACTACAAGGACGGCGTGCTCGAAGTTCAGCTGCCAAAGCAGCCCGAGCGCAAACCGCAGCGCGTGGAAATCAAAGTTTCTTAGCTAGGGAAGTGGTAGAGCAAACTGTTAGTTTTGCAGTGCCTCGTTACCGCTGTTGTGCGGACAAATGGGTGTAACAAGAGTATGAGCAGATTTGGCAGGGATCGCAGGGGCGCATGGGATGAGGACGAACCGCGTGACATCAGAGTAACTGATCGCCGCCGCATTCATTTGGATGATGAAGGCGAGAGCGCCACACCGGCTGCTGACGTTCCTAATCTTAAACCAAGCTACGTCGAGGAACTGGAAGCGCGCACCCGTGCCGCGGAACAAAAAGTCCAGGAAGTGCAGGCGCGTTTTGAACAACTGCGCCAGCAACTCCAAAATGAGACTGACGAGACGCGCCGGCGTTTGAACAAAGCCGCCGACGAGCGCGCGCACCGCGAGAAAGCAAATTTCATTACCGCGCTCTTGCCTGTGCTGGACAATCTGCAACGCGCCACTGAGGCTACTGAATCAGGTGCGTCTGCCGAGGACGTTGCCGAAGGCGTGCGTCGTACGGCGACCAGTTTCGAAAATGCGCTTGCCGCAGCCGGTGTCGAGCCGATTGAATCCGTCGGTCAACAGTTCAATCCTGAATTGCATGATGCGGTGGAAACCGCTGAAGTGGAACCGGGAGACGAAGGCAAAGTTATCGACGAGTATGCGCGTGGTTACAAAATCGGCGAGCGGTTGTTACGTCCCGCGCGGGTGAAGGTTGGGCGTTCGACCAACAAAGCTAAGGCTGTGGAGTGATTGCGAACTTAAACGGAAACCTATTGAAGATTTAGGATTTCAGATCTCATAAGAAAATGAGATGAGATCCATAAGGAGAAATTAGAGTGGCTGCAAAAGAACTTAAGTTTCGTGAAGAAGCGCGCGGCGCGATGTTAAAAGGTGTAAACACGCTTGCCAACGCAGTGCGCGTAACGCTTGGGCCAAAGGGCCGTAACGTTGTCCTCGGCAAAAAGTATGGTTCGCCCGTGATCACTAAAGACGGCGTGACTGTCGCTAAAGAAATCGAGTTGGAAGATAAGTACGAGAACATGGGCGCGCAGATGGTGCGCGAAGTCGCAGTCAGGACTAACGACACGGCGGGCGACGGCACGACGACGGCGACCGTGCTGGCTCAGGCAATCTTTCGCGAGGGCGTGAAGAACGTCACTGCCGGCGCCAACCCCATGTCATTGCAGCGCGGTATTCAAATGGCCACCGACGCAGTGGTCGCAGAACTTCAGCGCATCTCAAAGCCGGTAAAGAACAAAGCAGAGTTGATGAACGTGGCCAGCGTTTCGGCAAACAACGATCGCGAAATCGGAAAGCTGATTTCCGAAGCGATGGAGCAGGTGGGCAAGGACGGCGTGGTCACGGTTGAAGAAGCAAGGACCTTGCAAACTGAGCTGGAGATCGTCGAAGGAATGCAGTTTGACCGCGGCTATCTGTCTCCCTATTTCGTTACCAACGCCGAGCGCATGGAAGCAATGCTGGACGAGCCTCTAATTCTTTTGCACGAGAAGAAGATTTCCGCCATGCGCGATTTGCTGCCCATCCTGGAGCAGGCCGCGGGCGGTGGCCGGCCGCTCTTGATTGTCGCCGAAGACATCGATGGGGACGCCCTGGCTACGCTGGTAGTGAACAAACTGCGCGGCACGATCAAAGTTTGCGCAGTCAAGGCGCCTGCGTTTGGCGATCGCCGCAAAGCGATTCTTGAGGACCTCGCAATCCTGACTGGCGCGCGTGTGATTACTGAAGACCTGGGAGTCAAACTGGAAAATGTGCAACTGGCGGATCTCGGCACCGCGAAGCGCGTCATTGTCGATAAAGACACTACCACCGTCGTTGAAGGCGGCGGCGACCGGAAAGCAATTCAAGGACGCGTGGCACTCATTCGTAAGCAAATTGAGGAATCGACTTCTGATTACGATCGCGAAAAGTTGCAGGAACGTCTGGCCAAACTTGCGGGCGGCGTGGCGGTCGTTAAAGTCGGCGCGGCTACGGAAACTGCGATGAAAGAAATCAAGATGCGAGTGGAAGATGCGCTCAATGCGACGAAGGCCGCCGCACAGGAAGGCACCGTGGTCGGCGGTGGCATCGCGTTGTTGCGTGGAGCAAAGGCCCTCGACAGTCTTTCGAGCGACGAACACGATGTGCAAACCGGAATTAAGATTGTGCGACGGGCACTCGAGGAACCCTTGCGACGAATTGCTGAGAATGCCGGACTCGATGGCGCGGTCGTGGTGGGGAAAGTTGAAGAGTTAAAAGGCAACAAAGGTTTCAACGCCGCGACCGGTGCTTATGAAGATCTTGTCGCCGCCGGCATCATCGATCCAACCAAGGTTGTCAGGACGGCCCTGCAGAATGCAGCGTCGATTGCCGGATTGTTGCTGACGACTGAGGCTGCTATCACCGATGCGCCTGAACCGAAGAAAAGCGCGCCGCAAATGCCAGGCGGCGGTGAAGATTACGACTACTAGAGGCAGCGGCTGGGGAATATTGACGCAGTGTGTTGAGGGTTCCTGTAAAAGCCTTCCAGTTGGCCGCATATTTGCTTGAAGTGGCATGGCGAGAAATCTTATTGCATTGAAACGCAACGGCGAATATGCTCGAAACATCTAACCGCCGGAGTTGGGCGGTTTTTGCAGTTCCCGTTTTGAAAAGAAGAAGACCTGCCGTCACGAAATAGTGCACGATGGTTTTCTTTTAGGAAGTACAGGTTAAGAAAATGGTTGATCTAGGTTCGTATAAAGACAAATTTGGGGACAGTGGCCAGCGCGTGTTGGAGTATGCGCTGAACGAGTCGCGACAGCGTGACCAGAATTTCGTCGCGGTCGAGCACATTCTCGAGGCGTTGATGCATGAAGAGCCTGACATGTTTAATTCCACGATGCGCGAGCTGTCGTTGGATCCGGTGAGTGTGAAGATCGCCATCGACCAGCGCCTCGATACCAGCCGGCAACAGCATGTGGGTAAAGGCTTCCGAATTTCTCCTGACACAACCGATCTTTTCAAGCGGGCGATGGAACGCGCGCGCGCCCAGGGTCGCAAGACGATCGAAGCGACAGACATTTTTTCCGCGCTTTCAAATCAGGAAAGCCTCTTCCTTGACGTGTTGCGAACGATGGGCGCCAATCCGGACGCGATAGCGGAAAATGTTCAGGCGCAGGTGCAAAAGCGTGAACGGGAAGAAGAACAGTATCGCAAGAAATTCGATCTCCCGCCTTACCTAAAACATTTTGGCGTTTCCCTTAACCGGCTGGCGCGTGCCGACAAGATTGCGCCCACCATTGGCCGCGAAAAAGAAATCCAGCAGATCGTCGAAATTCTGTGTCACCGCGAGCGCGCAAATTCGCCCATGCTTGTTGGCGAACCCGGCGTCGGCAAGACGGCCGTCGTCGAAGGGCTGGCGCGAATGATTGAGCTGGAACCCGAGAAAGTGCCGGCGCGTTTGCGTGGGAGCCACGTGGTCCAATTGCAAATGGGCGGCCTGGTTGCCGGCACGATGCTGCGCGGCATGTTTGAAGAAAGAATCAAAGGCATCATCGACGAAGTTAAAGAAAAGGACAATCTGATCCTTTTCATCGACGAAGCCCACACCATTATCGGTGCTGGCTCGGCCCTGGGAACTTCTTCCGATGCAGCCAACATGTTCAAGTCGGCACTGGCGCGCGGCGACATGCGCATCATCGGTGCCACTACGATTTCTGAATACAAGGAATACATCGGCGAAGATGAAGCGCTGGCGCGGCGTTTCCGGCTGGTGAAAGTCGTCGAGCCTTCGATTAGTGAGACACGCGAAATTCTTCTCGGGCTGCGGCCGCGGTTGGAGAAAAACTATTCGGTGAAGATTTCCGACGACGCGATAAATATCGCGTTGGAGATGGCGCCTAAGTACATACGCAATCTGCACCTGCCGGACAAAGCGATTGGCTGGCTCGATACGGCTGCCGTGAAAGTTGAAATTAACGAACCGCAGACGATGGTCGTTAAACCTGAGCATGTGATCGAAGTCATTTCGCAGGAATCGCGTATTCCCCGCGACATGATCTTTCGCGACACCAGCGAACGTTTTTCAATGACCGAAGCGATGCTCGCGCAACGTGTCATCGGCCAGAAGGCCGCCATTAAAGCAGTGGCGCAGCGCCTGCGTCTTAACAAAGGGCCGCTGAAAGAGTCGCATTACAAACCCGACGGCGTGTTGTTGTTTCTTGGTCCAACCGGCGTTGGAAAAACTGAATTGGCCAAAGCGGTCGCCGAATTCATGTTTGGCGATGAAGAGAAGATGGTGCGCATCGACATGTCGGAATACAGCGAAGGCACCGTCGGCATCGAGAAGCTTATCGGCATGCCACGCGGCATCGTTGGTTCCGAGCGCGGCGGTATCTTGACTGAACAACTGCGCGAGAATCCCTACACTGTGCTGTTGCTCGATGAAGTAGAAAAAGCTTCGCCGTATTTGATGAACCTGTTCCTGCAGGCTTTCGACGAGGGTTGGTTGACGGACGGGCGCGGCAAGAAAGTTTACCTGTCAGACGCGATTGTGATCATGACTTCGAATCTCGGTTCCGAAAGCTTCAAGAAGTTTGAGAAGCCACTCGGTTTCGGGACGAAGACTGCGGCAGACTTTCGCGTTGTAAAAAACGAAGTGATGAAGGCTGCGGAGATGCGCTTCTCGCCGGAGTTTCGCAATCGCATTGACGAGATTATTGTGTTTGCACCGTTGACGATGGACGAGGTGCGGCAGATTGCCGAGCTTTATGTAACCCGGCTTCAGCGCCAGATGCAGCGGCAGGGTAAAGAAGTCACAGTTACCGATGAAGCTTTGAACTTTTTGACCGAAAAAGGCTTTAACACCAAGTACGGCGCGCGCTTTCTGAAACGCCACATCGATGAGAAAGTGAAGCTGCCGCTGACCGCGATGTGGAAGACGGCGACCAATTTCGTGGTCGAGCTGGAAGATGGCGAGGCAGTGGTAAAGCCGGTCGCGGGCACGAACGCAAGTCTGAACTAATCCTTCGATTTGGTTGTTCGGGAACTAAGCAAGGGCTTCAAGGTTATTTATTGAAGCCCTTTTTCTTTGAACAAAGTCGTAGATTTAAACGATGATTCACATCTTCCTCCGTCACTGCCGTCTCAGGTTATTTCTTCCAGTCCTACTCTGCGCGCCATCTTTGATGGCGCAACAGACTGTGCCGCCCAAACCGGCTGCTGACGTAAAGGCGGAAGCCGTTGTCAATCACGCAATTGAAGTGCTTGGCGGCAGCGGCTATCTCAATGTCACGACGATTGTCAGCCGCGGGTTCTTTACCGCTTTTCAGGCCGGCATATCGCAGCTTCCCGCTCGCTTTGTTGACTACATTGTTTATCCGGACCATGAGCGTACTGAGTTCACCAGCATGGGCATTCGCGCGATTCAAACCAACGCCGGCGAAACCGGCTGGGTGTTTGACGGAGCCAACAAAACTTTGAGCGACATGAAAGCGCCGCAGATCGCCGACTTCAAACACAGCATGCGCACCAGCGTCGAAAATCTTTTGCACGGCTGGTGGAAAAAAGACGGAGCCACGCTTAGCTACGTCGGCCGTCGCGAAGCAGGCGTAGGGAAACGGAATGAGACGGTGCGGTTAACTTACGCGGACGGTTTTTGGGTTGAGTATGAGTTTGGCGCGAAAGACTGTTTGCCCGCGAAAGTGATTTACAAACGAATGCGGAAGAAAGCAGACTCGGACGAAACCGAAGACATCAGCGAAGAGGATCGTCTGGCGAAACCGATTAGGGTACAGGGCATAACCGCGCCGTGGGTCGTTGACCACTACATCAATGGCGTGCAGACCAGCCGTATCAGCTACGAATCAGTTGTTTACAATCAGCCACTCCCCGGCTCGCTTTTTGCCAAACCCGCAAACATCAAAGCGCTGAAGTGATCATGTAAAGCAAACTGTTAGTTTGCTTTGGCCGGCGATCACTTACCTGGCCATAAAGCGCCAGGCACCAACGACCGCAAACTAACAGTTTGCTTTACGAGTTTTACCCAATGAAATCAACGTTGCTGGTAATCCTGGTTCTGCTTAACTCGCTCGCGTGCGATGTTTGGGCGCAGGCACGAGTTGATCAGGACGATGACGTCATTCGCGTCGAAACCGACGTCACCAACCTACCGTTCACGGCCAACGACAAAAACAATCGCTTCATCACTACGCTCGAACAGTCAGACATTCGCGTGCTCGAAGACGGCCTTCCACAGCAACTCTTTACTTTTCAACGTGAAACTGATCGCCCGCTGTCCATTGCTTTTCTGATTGATGTCAGCCAATCCGAAGAGCGCACGCTGCCGGAAGAGAAACGCGCCGCGCGATCCTTTATCGAAACGATTATTCAGTCGAAGAAAGATCAGGCGGCGATCATTCCTTTTACCGGCTCGGCATTTCTTGAGCAGGGATTGACGCGCGATGTGTTTGCAATCTATCGCGCTCTCGAACGGGTTGAAGTTGCGCAGCCTTCGTATTTGGGATCGGGGCGGGCGTTGACCGGAATAACTTCCGGGCCCGGAATGAAGCGTCCGCCGCAAGAGGGTTCGACCGCGATTTGGGAGGCGATAACGTTGACTGCAAGCGAAGTGCTGGCCAGGAGTCCGGTCCAACGCCGCCGCGCGATCATTCTCCTGACTGATGGACAAGATACGACCAGCCGGCTGAAGGCGATTGACGCTGTCAATGCCGCTCTCGACGCCGAAACAATTATTTATGCGATTGGTATTGGCGACAGCAAGTATGAAGGAGTTGATCGCGATGTGTTGCGCGGCATCGCCGAGCGCACCGGCGGCCGTGCCTTCTTTCCGAAGAAGGACGTTGATTTGAGCTCAGTATTTAGGGAGATCGAACAGGAGCTGCGCACGCAATACTTGATTGCTTATTCGTCAACGAACAAGAACCGCAACGGCGCCTACCGCCAGATACGAATCGAAGTTACAAATCCCGCGCTGCAAAAAGAACAACTCAAACTCCGCCACCGCCCCGGCTATTTTGCGAAACCTCTGCAGAACCGGGAGCGGTAGCGACCGGATGCGAGTTGACTTCGTTAGGAGAGTTTGCACCTCTTGACACATTCTTTGACAGCTTATAGCGTGAACGAGTGATTCGCTCCTTCCGTGGAAAGGAGGCCCAGGCTTTATTCGAAGGCCAAAGCCCGCGGCGGCTTCAGCAGATCGCCAGAGTTGGGCAGCGAAAGCTCATGCAATTACACGCCGCCCATCGCCTGCGCGATCTGACAATTTTTCCAGGGAATCACCTTGAGGCTTTGAAACGGGAGCGGAAGGGCCGGCACAGTATTCGCATCAACGACCAATATCGTATCTGTTTCGTTTGGCGCGATGGCGACGCGTTTGATGTTGAGATAGTTGATCACCACACTAGGAGTCAGTTATGCCTAAGAAGAACAACAGAATGCCGCCGGTTCACCCCGGAGAGATTCTCAGAGAAGACCTCATGAAGCCTTTGGGCCTTACAATGAATGGCCTGGCGCGCGAATTAAAAATTCCTGTGAACAGGATGAGCGAGATCGTCAATGGTCGTCGCGCCCTCAATGCCGATGCCGCGCTTCGCTTGTCGCGCTACTTTGGGAACACCCCTGAGTTCTGGATCAACCTTCAAGCTGCCTACGATCTCCGCGTCACCATTCATTCCTCAGCCAGTCGTATCGAACGAGAGGTGCGTCCTCGCAAAGCTGCTTGACTCAGTGGTTAGCGCGCTCCAGTGCTTCGCGATCCCATTTGGCGAGATCGGCGCCGGCTTCGTAAGTGGTCTGGCAGAAATCCATTAATGCTGTTTCAGGCGAGTCTGAATTCCGCACGGCATCATACGGCAGGAAAAATTCTTTCATCTCTGGACTGTAGAAAGTTTGCGGCGGAAGAATCTTTCCCTGCGCAACGGTATCGGGTAAGCCCGGGGGTTCGGGCGCAGTGTAGGAATAAAATGCAGCTTCCATATCTTTGTTGCCGGGCCAGAAGCCGTGACTAATAACTTCATGCGAATAAGCCTCGCGCGTGATCACGTCGGCGCCCTCGCGTGGCGGCGCCGGCCTGCCTGAAAACCTGGTGACAGCTACGTCAAAGCTGCCCCAGAAGAAATGCACCGGGCTGACTTTGCCGATGAAGCGCGCGCGAAACTCCTGAAACACGGGATCCATCTTCAACAGCGCGTGCCAAAAACGATTCGCATATTCGGCATCGTAAGAAGCGTGCCTGGTGTCGTCTTCAAAGCGAATCGGGTCCGGTATCTCGACCGGCATGGTCCAAATCTTTACTTCGATCTTCAACTCGCGCAGCGCCGCCATCACTTCTGCATAGAAATCAGCGACTGATTGCGGCCGCAAATCAAGCAGCTTCAGAGCTCCGTCGCTGCACTCGATCCAAAGTTTGTGATCGATAAAATCGAAACCCATCTCGAAGTAGCGATCGCCGTAAGGCATGGCGGTGGTGGTCAGCCCGCGCGCAGAAACATACAGCGGCACGTTCCACCAATGATTCACCAGCGGCGTCTGCTTGAGGCGAATCTTGCCGACCACCTGCGTCCACATGTGCAGGGTCGCAAGCGTGTCCTGCCATTCGGCGAATTTTAGTTCGGGCCAGGAATCGTTGGACATAATTAAAGTAAACAGCGACAGGGAACAGCAAACAGTAAAAGACAGCGGTTGCTCAAAGCCAGGCGATCTTTATTTCGTCTTCGACCGATTTGAAGTCTCGGTCCCCGGTTACCAATTCCGCATTTCTCAATTTTGCCAAACCAGCTGCAAAGGCGTCAGCATAAGCAAGTTTTCTTGATGCTTTGAAAATTGCCGCCTGCCTGACAAGCGCCAGGTCTGTTTCGATTGGCACAAGTTCTATTGGCATTGCGTGAATCTCGCGGGCATGGTGTTCTGCCAAATCCTGGGATGCGCCTCGCGTAATTGAGTAATAGATTTCACCCCAATTAATTATTGTCATCAGCAACTTGGTTGAGCCTGTCCCGGCTTTGATTAACAATTTTTCCACCGCCAACGCGGCGGGCTCGTCGTTGAAGAGGGCCATTAACGCCCAACTGTCGAGCACCTTGGTGGCCAAGTCTAGAGCTTCCTCTCTCGTTTGCGCTCACTCAAAAACTCTTTCATTGCGCCGGTGCCTTTTAGCGAGCCGCGCAACCGGTTGATATGTGAGCGTGTGATTGGCTTTAGGATGAGGTGGTCGGCCTGTCGATAGACAATGGCTTTGGTGCCCTCTTCAATCTCCAGCTCCTGTCGCAGGCGGCGCGGTATCACAACCTGGCCCTTGGTGCTGAAGTAGACAGTCTCAGTTTTGTCGGTGAGCTTCATGGGTTTATTCTTACTTAGCAGTACAAAGTAAGTCAACCCTGACAAGGTAAGCGGTTACGAAGTTCGTAATGTTAATACGGACAAGCCGCGCCGAGTCTCGCCCATTCCTGAAAGCGGCGCGCGAATTCGTCGTGAGGCATATCCACGGGCTTGCGGCCGTCGCCGGGATTCCAACCCCACATGACGAGTTTGTCTGACTCGACCTTAATCTTGCTCCAGTCAGCCTCGAGTTCTTCGACCAGCAACATGGGGCAGCGAAGTGTAAACGCCCTGGCCCATCTCAGACTTGTTAACAATGATCGTCACTGTGTCGTCCGGGGCGATTCTTACAAAAGCATTCGGTGCAAATGTTGCGGGCTTTGTTGAGGGCGGGTCGAAAGTGCTGGCATGGGCTGGCTCCGGCAGACACAGACTTATCAGCAGCCCCCCGCCGGCGGCAGCGCCGACCCTGAAAAAATCTCGTCGTTTCAGGGTGGTTGCGCTCATGTCGTGCTCCTTTTGATTTCGGCAGCACGATGAATGGCGCTTCGGATTCGCGGGTAGGTGCCGCAACGGCAGATGTTGCCGGTCATGGCTTCATCAATGTCGTTGTCAGTGGGCGAAGAATTCTCGGCGAGCAAAACGGCGGCGCTCATCAGTTGTCCTGATTGGCAATAGCCGCATTGCGGCACATCGATTTCCATCCACGCCTTTTGCAATGGATGACTAAGGTCCGGCGAGAGGCCTTCGATCGTGGTGATGTCTTTGCCGGTAGCGTCAGACACACGCTTAACGCACGAACGAATTGCTTCGCCATCCAGGTGAACCGTGCAGGCGCCACACTGTGCCATGCCGCAGCCGTACTTTGTCCCGGTCAGACCAAGGGTTTCGCGCAACACCCGGCGGTGGTTTTGCCGTACGAAAGAACGAGCTGCGCCACTCGAGAGTCGCAGTCGCCAGGTAAGCGCAGCGTGTTTAGGGAATCAGGTAGCGGGAGTTAGATTGCGAGGCCGCCATCAACTTGAATAACCTGGCCGGTAATATAACGCGCATCGTCAGATAAAATAAAGCAGGCAATGCGTGCTATTTCATCGGCTTCGGCAAAACGGCCGAGGGGGATCTGTTCGATGATCTTCACGCGATAACTTTCATCCAGCCCGCCAGACATATCGGTCGCGACCATGCCGAGGGCGAGGGCGTTGACTGTAATTTTCCTGCTCGCCACTTCTTTCGCGAGGGCTTTGGTGAGACCAACCATGCCGGCCTTGGACGCCGAATAGTTTGATTGCCCGGGCATTCCTACTTCACCGCTGATCGATGAGATGTTGAGAATCGAACCGCCCTGGTCCTGCCGCAGCATTGTTCTGAGTGCAGCCTTGGCAAAATTCCAGGCGCCCTTCAAATTTGTATCCATCACCTCGTCCCAATCTGATTCCTTCATGCGCAGAATCAGATTGTCGCGCGTAATGCCGGCGTTGTTCACCAGGAAATCTATGCGACCGAAAGACTCTTTAACTTGTTTCACCATCTCAGCGGCTGCTTCGGTACTCGCGACGTCGCATTGCGTCGCCAGCGCTCGCACGCCGAGTGCTTCGATTTCTTTACTTAATGATTCGGCAGCTTCGGCACTCTTCGCATAGTTGAACGCGACGTCAGCACCGCGGCGCGCGAGTTCGAGCGCGATGGCGCGGCCGATGCCGCGCGTGGCGCCGGTGACGATGGCGGCGCGACCGGCGAATGGTTTTTGATCAGGCATAAATTTTTGGCGGCAACCCTACAACCTTAATGAGGAATGACTCAAGAATAGGAGTCTCATGGTCGGGAAGGGGGCCTGCCCCCGCTTATTGAATGTCGCTCAAGATTAGCGGGGGTGTACCCCCTTCCTAACCTTGAGACTCCGATACTTGATCCCTCATTGAATCCCTGAGCTTCTCAAGTTAATTTCAACAACCTTAGATACTCTCTAAACTTCGGTGCCAGGTCTTCGTGCTTCAATGCGAACTCTACAGTCGCAATCAGAAAGCCGAGCTTATCACCCGCATCGTAACGCGTGCCTTCGAAACGCACGGCGTAGAATGGCCGCTTCTTTAGCAGCGATCGCATGGCGTCAGTAATCTGAATTTCACCGATGGCGCCCGGGGTTGTTTTCACAATCTCGTCAAAGATGTCGGGGGTCAAAATATAGCGGCCGATTATTGCCAGGTCTGAAGGTGCGTCAGCGAATGAAGGCTTCTCAACCATGTCCTTGATCTTGTAAACGCCCGCTTCGACTTCATCGCCGTCGATCACTCCGAAACGCGATATCGCTTCGCCTGCAACTTCAAAAACCGCGACAACGGGAGCGTCATACTTTTCATAAACATCGAGCAACTGCCGCAGCGCGGGCGTTTCGGAATCGATGATGTCGTCGCTGAGCATGACGGCGAATGGCTCGTCGCCGACCAGGTCGCGCGCCTGCAACACGGCATGGCCCAAACCGAGCGCCTCCTGTTGGCGCACATAACTGACGCGGGCCATCTGGGAAATCGCGCGCATTGCTTTCAGTTCTTCCTGCTTGCCGCGCTTCTCCAAAAGCCTTTCCAGTTCAAAAGAAACATCGAAGTGATCCTCAATGCTCGCCTTGCCGCGGCCAGTGACGATGATGACGGATTCGATTCCGGAGGCAACCGCTTCTTCCACGACATACTGAATGAGAGGCTTGTCGACCAGCGGCAGCATTTCCTTTGGCGATGCTTTTGTCGCCGGAAGAAAACGCGTGCCGAGACCGGCCGCAGGAAAAACTGCTTTGCGAACTTTTTGCGGCATCAGTGGAATTTCGAACTCAGGATTGCGAATTCCGAACCCAGCGTGCTCTCTGTATGCTGGAGGCCGGAAGTTAAGAGTACAAGCTTTAGCTTGAGTCTTACCAAACAGCAACCTGAAGGTTGAACTCAAAACTTCGGGCTAGCTGGCCTTTGTGCATGATTTGACAGTACATTCTATTAACCAAAACGGTCGTCTCTCATAACATATTTTGCGGGAATAGAACAAATGCTTGATCTCAATTACGTGCGAGAAAATTTGGAGCATGTGCGAAGCGCCCTTGGCAAGCGCGGCGTGGTGCCTGAAAGTCTCGACGACTTTGCAGCGGCCGATGCGCAACGGCGACGTATCATTTTGGAATCGGACCAGCTTAACGCGGAGCGTAACGCTTCAAGCCGCGAGATTGGCGCGCTGATGAAGGCCGGAAGCTCTGCAGAAGCCGAAGCACGCCGCAAGCAGGTTGGCGAACTAAAGGATCGAATTGCGGAACTCGATCGCCTGCGCGATGAGGCTGAGACGCGCATGGGCGACCTGTTGTCCTCTTTGCCAAACATTCCCCACGAAAGCGTGCCGGCCGGCAAAGATGAATCAGATAACGTTGAAGTGCGTCGTTGGGGCACGAAACCGGAGTTTGATTTCGAACCGAAGGACCACGTGGACCTTGGCACCGCACTCGGCATCCTTGATCTCGATCGTGCGGCGAAGATCGCAGCCTCGCGTTTTGCAATTCTCAATGGCTCGGGGGCGCGTCTTGAGCGAGCGCTAATCAACTTCATGCTTGACGTGCAAACTCGCGAACATGGTTACGCGGAAACATTGCCGCCATTTATCGTTAATGAGAAGTCGCTGTTCGGCACGGCCCAGCTCCCCAAGTTTGCCGAAGATCTTTTCAAGTTGCAGGACGATCGCGAGCTTTATCTCGTGCCGACAGCAGAAGTGCCGGTAACAAACTATTACCGCGAAGAGATTTTGGACGCGTCGCAGTTGCCGATGCGGTGGGCTGCTTATACGCCATGCTTTCGTTCTGAAGCAGGCAGCTACGGCAAAGACACTCGCGGCGTTATTCGTCAGCATCAATTCGAAAAAGTTGAACTGGTGAAATACGCCTTGCCAGAGAATTCATATGACGAGCTGGAATCACTAACGCGCGATGCGGAAGATATTTTGCAGCGGCTGGGGATTCATTATCGCGTGGTCGCGTTGTCGACTGCCGATCTCGGCTTTGGTTCTGCGAAGACCTATGACATCGAGGTGTGGCTGCCTGCGCAAAATACTTTTCGCGAGATTTCTTCCTGCTCAAACTACGAAGCGTTCCAGGCGCGCCGCGCGCAGATTCGTTTTCGCCGCGCGGGTGGAGCGAAGCCTGAGTTTGTTCACACCTTGAATGGATCGGGTCTGGCGGTGGGCCGCACCTGGATTGCTGTGCTGGAAAACTATCAACAGGCGGATGGATCGATTCAAATTCCGGAAGCGCTCAGGCCTTACATGGGCGGCCTCGATAAAATCAGTAGGCAGTAGGCAGGACCGCAGCGGCTTCGCCGCCTTCCGTGGGGAATGCCTATGGCTTTCCGATCAGAATTTTGGTTGTTACTTTTGAGGCCACGCCTCTGACGTTAGGCGTAGCCTTCACGATGAAGACGCTGACGGAAAGGCAGAGCCTTTCCGCACGGAAAGCGGCCAAGCCGCCGCCAGTTCGCGATTACCCATTCCCAGTTCTCAATTTCCGTTCAGTTGTTCGCGCCTCACTTGATTTCCAGATCAAACGGCATCAGCAGCATTGGATCGCCGCTCTTCGCGTGGTCCATGAGCGCCATGAAGCGCAGCGCGCGGCGCGCGTCTTCGGGCAGCGCTGCCATCACGGCGCGCTGTTGGGCCGCCTGCGTGCGCGTTTCATCGCCTTCCTCGTTGAAGAGTTGCTGTAACAACGTTCGTGGATAAGGAAGGATTACCCGATGCACGCCTTTGTCCTTCGGAAGTTTTGCCAACTCTTTTGCAACCTCAACGGCGCGATCTAATCCGCCAAACTCATCGACCAGCCCGCGATCTTTAGCCTGCGCTCCGGTCCAAACGCGGCCCTGGGCAACCGAATCGACGTACTCCGGTGTCTTGCCGCGACCCTTGGCCACCTTGGGCACAAAGTCTTCGTAGTAATTTCGTTTGACCAGGTCCTCAAACTTCGCGCGCTCTTCCGGCGTGAACTTTTCCGATTCGCGAAACATCCCCGCCTGCTTGCCGCGCAACACGTACTCATTGGAAATTCCCAGCCAATCGTAGAACCCTTTTATTACCGGCTTGCCGGCAAACACGCCGATCGAACCGGTGATGGTCGAGGGCTGCGCGATGATCTTGTTGGCGCCGGCGGCGATGTAATAGCCACCTGAAGCGGCAACGTCGCTCATCGAAATCACGACCGGCTTTTTCGCTTTGGCGGCTTCGACTGCATGCCAGATGATATCTGAAGCGAGACCTGAACCACCCGGACTATCAACGCGAATAACGATCGCTTTGATCGATTTGTCGTTGCCCGCATCGTTGATAGCTTTGGCCAGGGTGTCTGAGCCGATTGACTGGTCGCCGGTTGGGCCATCATTGGATTTTCCCGAACCAATATCCCCGGTCGCATAAATCACAGCGATCTTTTCGCCTTTATCGAGGCCCAGAGATTCCGGTTCAACGTCGCTGTAGGCGGAACCCGACACCACCCGAAGTTCGTCAGAATCTTTGTACCCAAGTTTGGCCTTCAGCTCCTTCTCAATCTCATCGCGATAAGCAACGCCATCGATCAAGCCCAGGTCTTTGGCTTTGGCGGCGCTGTAGGGAGCATCGTCAATCAAAGCGCGCACGTCGTCAGCAGACTTGTTGCGGGCCTTCGCGATCGTGTCAACGTAACGATTAAAGAGATCGTCCAACAACGAATTAATAAACTCGCGATTGGCATCCGACATGTCCTTGCGCGTAAACATCTCGACCGCGGTCTTATATTTTCCCATCTGGACCATGTCGGGATAAATGCCGAGTTTATCCAGCGAGCCGCGGAAGAACATCACGTTGGCGGCAAAACCGTTGATGAACAATTCGCCTGGAGGTGCGACATAGATTTTGTCGCAGGCAGTGGCGATGTAATACTCCTTGTCAGTTCCGTATTCGATGTAGGCGTAAACGGGTTTGCCGGACAAGCGAAAGTCGGCAATCGCGTCGCGAATCTCCTCGGCTTTTCCCATGCCGACGTTGGTCATGTTGATATCGAGCAGGATGACCTTGATGCGGTTGTCGACTTTGGCTTTTTTAAATTGCAGTGTCAGGTGGGAAAGAGATTGATCGGTGCTGCCGAAAAATTTTCGCAGCGGATCGTCAGGCACGTAGTCCGGCAGCGAGCCGGAGACGCGTAGCGCCAGCACGCTGTTGTTGTCGATCCTGGGTTCGCCCCGCCGGAAAGCCGAAACCAGCACGGCCAGGCCAATCAGCACAACTAAAAATAGAACAACCACCACACTGGTGATAATTAAAACCGTCTTACGCGTTCGCGACATTGCCATAGAATTGTCTGCCTTAGACTTAAGTAATGGGATGATTCCTAATGCTGTGTGAGTACGTTTGGAGAGGGGAAAAGGTTTAGAAAGGACACGAGCAGATGGCAGTAAAAGGCCAGTCGGCAGAAAACCCAGGAGCAGACGGCAGCAGCAGTCGGCAGGTGAACTCCAGGACACGAATAGCCACCGACTTCCTGCCGTCTGCCTACTGCCCCTGCCGACTTCTTAACGGCCGTCTGCCTACTGCTCCTCCTGCCTACTGGCCTTTCACTATCCAGCCGCCGCCGACAACTTCATCACCGCGGTAAAACACGGTCGCCTGGCCGGGCGTGATGGCGCGCTGTGGCTCGTCAAAAATGACTTGCACCCGATTGTTCTCGAGCGGAGTGATGCTGGCCGCCGCAGCCGTGTGACGATAACGCACGCGCACGTCGGCATGGACCGCCTCGCGCGGAGCATCCAACGCCACCCAATTTACACCGGCCGCGGTAAAACTTTTGCCGGCCAATTCGTCATCGTTGCCAACGATGACTCGATTCCGGGGCGCATCGATGGAAACAACATACAGCGGCTTGCTGCTCGAGACTCCGATGCCGCGACGCTGGCCCACGGTGTAACGGTGAATGCCGGCGTGCCGGCCAATCACTTCGCCTTGCGTATCCACGATTTCACCTTCGCCCGGCAAGCGCTCCTCGGCATCTGTGGCCGCGAGGTAGCGATCGATAAAGCCGGCATAGTTGCCGTCGGGCACAAAACAGATCTCCTGCGATTCCGCTTTTTCCGCCACAGCCATGCTGTGATCGCGCGCAACTTCGCGTACCTGCGCCTTTGACATCTCTCCCAGGGGAAACATCGCGCGCGAAAGTTGATCCTGAGTCAGCTCCCACAAAAAGTAGGATTGGTCCTTCTCGAGATTGCGTCCGCGGAAAAGCCGGTAACGATTAGCAGCCTCATCAAACTCAACGCGCGCGTAGTGACCCGTCGCCACCTTGTCGCAGCCCAGACTTTCCGCCAGACGATCGAGCGAAGCAAACTTAAGCCGACTGTTGCAGGCAACGCATGGAATCGGCGTCTCGCCACTGAGATAGCTCGAGACGAATGGTTGCACCACGTCGCGCTCGAAATCTTTCTCGAGGTTCAGCACGTAAAAGGGAAAGCCCAATTCTTCGGCTACTCGACGCGCGTCATAAACGTCGTCGAGTGAACAACAACGCGACGGCAGCGGATCGCCGTTCTCGTCTTTGTTGATGCCGCGCCGCTGATCCCAGAGCTGCATCGTAAAGCCGACAAGCTCGTGCCCCTGCTCCTTTAATATGGCCGCGGCTGCCGAAGAATCCACGCCGCCCGACATCGCTACTGCTATCTTCATCGGGGCTAGTTTCAGGTTTCAAGTTCCAAGTTTCAAGTGGAGCCGAGGCAAAGCTGAGAAAAGCCCTGTTTGCTGGCCTTTCTAGCGAGTGTTAAGATCTCGGCCTACCGACTTGAAACCTGAAACTTGGAACTTGAAACTAACGAATGCCCGAACGCGCCATCGAAGAATTCCAAATCACGGAAGAGCCGTATTACCTGCCGGTAAACGGCGAAGTCGATCTGTTTACCGCGGCACATACTGCGCGCCTGCCGGTGATACTTAAAGGACCAACCGGCTGCGGCAAGACGCGTTTCGTAGAGCACATGGCCTGGCGGCTCGAGCGCCCGCTGATTACGGTTGCCTGTCATGAGGACCTGTCGTCGACCGATTTGGTTGGCCGCTTCCTGCTCGAAGGCGAAGAAACGGTTTGGCATGATGGTCCATTGACCTCGGCTGTACGTAACGGCGCGATCTGTTATCTCGATGAGGTAGTCGAGGCGCGTAAGGACACGGTCGTGATTATCCATCCGTTGACAGACCACCGGCGCCGGCTGCCGATTGAAAAGCGCGGCACCATACTCGACGCGCCGCCGGATTTCATGCTGGTCGTTTCCTACAACCCTGGTTATCAATCCATTCTTAAAGATCTAAAACAGTCTACGCGGCAACGTTTCGTGGCAATTGATTTTGATTACCCGCCGCCGGAGTTGGAAACTGAAATCGTGGCGCGCGAAGGTGGAGTTGACGAAGGCACGGCGCGCGACCTGGTGCTTATTGGCCAGAAAGTGCGCAACCTGCGCGGTCACGGATTGGAAGAAGGTGTCTCGACGCGTTTGCTGATTTACGCCGCGCAACTAATCACGCTCGGTATCCCGCCGGTCACCGCCGCGAACGTGGCTATGTGCTCACCCATCACCGACGATCGCGAGCTGCAACGCAGCATCCGCGAGATCGTAACGACCGTAATTTGACGATGGTTCACATGGATGAGCAGGTACGATAAACTTCTCTTTCAGATTCTGCGCGGAACCGCCGACGCAAACGTAGCTTTTGAGGATTTGCGAGGACTGCTCATCAAACTCGGCTTCGAAGAACGAATTCGCAGCAGCCATCACATGTTTCGGAAAACAGGAGTACTTGAGAAGATCAATCTCCAGCGGGAAGGTAACAAGGCTTAAGTCTATCAAGTCAGACAGGTGCGAGTAGTGTTATTGAAGTACAAGCTCGGAGGCGAATTATGACGCACAAATACGAGATTATTATTTATTGGAGCAATGAAGATCAGGTTTATGTTGCCGAAGTTCCAGAACTTCCAGGCTGCACAGCTCACGGGGATACTCATGAGTCCGCTCTGGCAAATGCCAATGAAGCAATTCAATTGTGGATAGACACAGCCAGGGAATACGGTGATCCCGTGCCTGAACCGAAGGGACAGCGCCTCATGCTGGCCTAATGCTATTTCCTACCAAGCGCCTGGGACCCGGCAATCAATGCAGAACGAGAACGACGATCCGAATATTCCTTCCGAACGCCAGTCATTTCTCAAACTAACGACTGACATTGCAAAGTTGCCGCTGGAACAATCTGCAGCGGCGCTGGAAATCGGAGCCGCGATAGCGGCCATCTCTTTGCGCGCCGGCAGTGAATTTTTGCGCGAAGTGCCGCAAGCGGCCCGCGTGCTGAATGCGGCGGAACTGCGTGAGTGGGGCGAGCTGGGCCGCCGTCTGGCGATGAGTGATGTCGAGACGGCGATCTCGTTTTTCACGGCGGGCGTTGCTGATCTTGAAACTCTTGCTCCCGAAACTCGTGCTTCTCTTTTTCAACTCTGTGCGCGGCAACTTGGTCTCTCAACGCCGATTGCTGTTGAAACTTTCCGTACCGCACCGGCACTCGCAAACAGCTTTTCCGACGCAAGTCTTTTTACCGTAGTGTTGGAGGTTGCATCCGACATCGCCCGCCGTTCGGCACGGCACAGTGCAGACTTTCTAAACCAAACACCTGAAGTTGTGAAGCGGCTCGAGGCTTTCGCTGAGCCTGATGTCTTGCAAAGAGCGATTGAGATGGCGGCCGGCTTTGCCTCGCGCGCCGGCGGCATCGCGGCCGATGCCTGGGGATCGTTGCCGCAAGCCCTCGAACAATTAAACAAAGATGAAGTTACGAGGTTGCTGGATCAGACGATGGTGTTCCTCGAGCGCGGCGGTGGCGCAGCGTTGCAATTGTTGGTGGTCGGCGGCGAAATTCTAAGACTGTTGCCCGAGGTGTTTGACGAATGGCTGGAATTGCTTGCGGCGGTGGCTCAACACGGCAATGCCAGTCTGGTCGCTTTTGTGCGTAGCAGCCCACGATTCGTTCGCATTCTGGTTTCGCACACAGAGCACGAACGCGCGGTTGAGCTGGCGGTGCGCGTGATTCGTGTCACGCGCAGCATCGCCGCAACTGACAGTGAGGCCGCGCTCGCTGGTTTCCGTTCCAGCGCCGTCGCGTTACGCAACGTGACTATCGAACAGTTTGAAGAGTGGGCAAGGCTCGGTCTGTCTTCGACCAGGAAAGATGCGCGCGCGCGGCGCAGTTATTTTGCTTTGGAGACGCGAGGCAGTCATGACGCGCTGCGCAGTGGCAATCAGGGACTCGCTTTGGAATCGGTTTCTCACGTTCTGCGTTTGTATGTTGAGGGGCTCACCGGTAACGAAGTGGAAATCAGCTCGCTCGTGGCTGTGCCGGTGGAAGCGCGCATCGGCGACGGGCGCACGATTCACCTGCCGGCGGCGGTTGCGGAATTCGGCGACGATGAACTCGACTTTTGTCTGTACAAAGTGTTGGCCGCGCATGCTGCCGGACAAATTGAGTTTGGAACCTATGAGCGGGGGACTAACGAGCTGCGCGCAGCTTATTCGTCGATAAGTGACGCCTATGCTCCCGAGAATGTTAATGGGCGCGATGCTTTTGCGATTGCCGACGAGTTAGTGAGTCCAGCGGTAGAGGATGCCGTCGCACAGAACGACAAACTGAAGTTTATCGGACCTGATATCGACTATCGCCGCGTGCTGCAATTATTTCCTGATAAGCAACTCGCAAGCAGAATATTCGGCACGCTGGAGAACTGCCGCATTGATCGGCGCCTGCGTCTGAAGTATCGCGGCCTGGCGCGCGATCTGGATTTGATCCGCGAACATTTACGTCGCGGCCGTCCCTCCGTTACTCAACTGCCGGCGACGCTTCTGCCGTTTGAATTGCTTTTCCAAACCACGCTGCTGGGTGGCGCTACCGACGATGCGCGGCAGTATTACGGTCAAATCGTTTCCGAACTGGAAACCATAACTGAACATTACTTGTCGTCAAGCGAGTCAACATTAGCCGACAGCCTGATGGCTACCCTGCGCGTCTATTCGCTGTTCCAATCAGCGACGCCGGCTGATGAGTCAGTTCAGCAGTTGGAAACCCAGGAAGAGTTTTCCGAAGAGGAGGACGAGCAAGTCGCTACGGAACGTTTCCAGCGAACGCAGTCTCAGCAAAACCCGCAGCGCCGTGATGCGCGTGATTTATTCAATGCCTGGAACGATCCGAATAGTGAAGGCGAACCTGACGAGGTGGCCGGCGCAGAAAGCTGGTCTGAAGGAGAGTTTCCGGAACAGGCGATCGAAGAAGGCGAAGTCGCCTACAACTACGACGAATGGGATCGCGAACTGACAGACCATCGCTTGGGCTGGTGCCGCGTGATTGAAAAGAAGGTGAAGCATGGCGATCGCGAGTTTGTGGAGCAGACGCGCGAGCGGCATCGTGGCGTAATTTCTTCGATCCGACATCAGTTTCAATTGATGAAGCCGGAAGAACTATTGCGCGTCACAAACGAATTGGACGGTGAAGAATTTGATTTGAATGCAGTGATCGACTACGTCATCGATCGCAAAGCGGACGGCCAGCAATCGGAACGGCTTTATACCAAACGTCTGCGAAGACAACGCGATGTCGCAGTTTCTTTCCTGCTGGATCAATCGTCGTCAACTGCGCGCACTATTGGGCGACATCCGTTGCAGCCGTACACGCGGCCGGGGCGGCGCATAATCGAAATTGAGAAAGAGGGCTTGGTGCTGATGAGCGAGGCGCTCGAAGCTGTCGGCGATGCTTATTCAATTAACGGCTTTACCTCCGAAGGACGTCGCAACGTAAAGTTTTATGTGGTAAAGGATTTTGCGGAAAAGTATTCGGATGAGGTGAAGCAGCGGATTGGCGGCATTAACTTTCAAAACAACACGCGGCTTGGCGCGGCAATTCGTCACGCGACGGCAAAGCTCGCGAAACAAACCGCGCGCACGAGGCTGTTGATAGTGTTGTCAGACGGGCGGCCTTACGATCACGACTACGGCGACGCGCGTTACGCGCGCGAAGACACGCGCGAAGCTTTGCGACAGGCCAAGAACCAGGGCATTACGCCTTTTTGTATTACGATCGATCGCGAGTCGGAAGCTGAGCTAAAAGATCTTTACGGCGACATTGGCTACACAATCATTGATGATGTGTTGACGCTGCCGGAACGGATGCCGGGAATTTATCGCCGACTGACAACATAAAACAGGAGCCGACGGCAGGAGCAGACGGCGTTCCTCCTCGTGAACCTGCCTACTGCTGCTGCCGACTGCCGTCTTTCTTTCTACCGCCGCTGCCGTCTGCCGCCTTGACTTTTCCCCCAACCACCGCCGCCGGGTGTTTCAATGCGCACGCGATCGCCGGCTTTCAACTCCCAACTTCCTTTTGATCCGATCTTGCGCGTTTTGCCGTCGCTTATGATTGCGGCGCTGCCCGGCTTTCCTTCTTCACCGCCATGCAATCCGTAAGGTGCATTCTTTCTTCGGTCAGCAAGCAGAGACATGTGCGCCGCAGCAAGCGTTTCAATCTCGCGAATCACGCCGTCGCCGCCGTGATGTTTTCCTTTTCCGCCTGACCCTTCACGAATCCTGTATTCACGCACGCGCAATGGATATGCGTACTCGAGCGCTTCAGCAGGCGTGTTGAGGCTGTTGGTCATGTGCGTGTGCAACGCGCTTAGGCCGTCGTAATCCGGCCGAGCGCCCATGCCGCCGGCCACGGTTTCGTAATAGGAAAACTCATTTCCCGAGCGCGGATCGATGCCACCAATCGTCAGATTGTTCATTGTGCCCTGACTCGCCGCCGGAATCTTGTCAGGCAGCGCCTGGGCCAGGGCTTTGAATAACACATCGACTATGCGCTGCGACGTCTCGACGTTTCCGCCGGCAACTGAAGCTGGGTGAACGGCGTTGATGACAGTCCCCTCAGGCGCAATCACTTCGATCGGTTGCATCAAACCGGCGCTGGCGGGCACGTCGTCTCCGAGCAGACAACGAAAGACGTACGACACCGCAGAGACGGTTATGGCTTCAACTGCGTTGACTGGACCGGTAACCTGCGGCGCGCTGCCGCTGAAATCGACGCGCGCACGCGAACCAGCAATCGTAATTCTCACTCGAATCGCCACGGCAGTGTCAGACACGCCATCGTCGTCGAGTACGTCAACCGCCTCGTAAACACCATCGGGAACCGTCGCAATCGCGTGACGCATGAGCCGCGCTGAGTATTCGATCAAATGGTTAGCGTAGTTAGCGGCCTCTCGTTGACCGCGTCGCTCCACGATTTCAAGTAAACGTGTCGCGCCGGTTTTCAGCGAACCAATCTGCGCCTGAAAATCGCCGCGACGTTCATCATGACTGCGAACGTTCGCCAGAATCAGACGCATGATGTCTTCATCAAGCGCGCCATTTTTCACCAGGCGTACCGGCGGAATGCTCAAGCCTTCGCCGTAGATGTCCGTAGCCAGTCCCATCGAGCCGGGCGTGGCGCCGCCAATGTCCGCGTGATGTGCGCGATTGGCGACGTAGAAGAGCGTCAGTGGTTCGTTGTTCGTGGTTAGTTGCAGTTTCTTCCTATCGCTGCCTTTTTTCTTCGCACCTGGTTTGCCACTGACCACTGACAACTGACTACTAACCACCGGCATCACCAACGTCACATCCGGCAGGTGCGTGCCGCCGGCAAATGGATCGTTTAAGGCAATCACATCGCCGGGCCTGAGCTCTATTGCTTTCAATGCGGAAGCCACCGCCATTGGCATTGAACCGAGATGCACGGGCATGTGATCGCCCTGGGCAATCACTCGGCCGCGCGCGTCGAAAACAGCGCATGAATAATCGCGCCGCTCTTTGATGTTTGGCGAAAAGGCAGTGCGCCGCAGCGCGATGCCCATCTCTTCAGCTACCGAAGTGTAGAGCGCGTGATAGATTTCCAGCGTTGTCGGATCGAATCGCTTCATAGTTCTTCTAACCGCGAAGATGGAACACCCAAGAAAAAGGAAAGCCCAACTGTGTAATGCTCAGTTGGGAAGGTGGGCTTCCACCCCAATGGGGCTGCCCCACTGGGGACCCCGGGCTTGCCCCCGCTCTTACTTTTGTAATCATTCATCAGTTTTTCCTAAAACTACTGCGGGGGCAAGCCCACCTTCCCAACCTGCAAATTCATGTCACTTGAATGATCGAATCATCGTGGCCGTCAAAGGTGACTTTGCAAATTCATGTCACTTGAATGATCAAGTTGAGGTAGCCATCAATCACGGCGCTGGCTCCGGGTGGAATTAGCGTTGTTGCAGAGTACTCAGTCACGATGCATGGGCCGCGAAGTTTGGCTGCAGCAGGCAATGATTCTCGATCGTAAACCGCAACGCTAAGTTTTTTGCCAGCGAAATGAGCGCTCACATTTTTGCCTGGCTGCACCTGCTGTCTTTTGCGCGTACGCGCGCGCCCCTGTGCCAAGTTCTCAACGATACCGGCCGAACGCAAACGCGCGCTCACCACTTCCACGACGTTCGTCTGTTGCGCATAGCCATAGCGTTCGAGGTGCGCGCGATGAAAGTGTGCGGCAATGTTTCCGTTGGTCCGTTTAATCTCCAGGTCAAACGATTGCCCTTTGTAGCGCAACGCCAGCGAGCGCTCATGCCGCTGCTTTGCCGGCGGAAACCCCTCGCGACGAAGAACGTCAGCGGCGGTTCGTTCCATTTCGCGAAAAGCCTTTTGGAGTTTCTTATCGACACCGGTCTCAACGTCGATCATCAGCGTTCGGCTTTGGTTTCTAACTACATCAGCGGCCAGTACGCCGATGGCGGAAAGCGCGCCCGCCGAGTTTGGCAAAATTACGCGTGGAATTCTCAGCGCTCGCGCGAGTTCAACGGCGTGCAAACCGCCTGCACCGCCAAATGGCAGCAAAGCAAAATCGCGCGGGTCGAAACCACGCTCCACCGAAATTCGACGAAGCGCGCGTTCCATGTTTGTATTCGCAACCAACAAAACTCCCTGTGCGGCTTCAATTACATTGACTGTACGCCGCGCTGCCTTACTCAACTGATCGGCCAGCGCCGCGATGGCCTTGCGGGCGCGCGCTTCATCAAGCACAAACTCGCCGCCCAATAAACCCGCGCCCCCGAAATGGCTCAGCACAAGATGCGCATCCGTAACTGTCGGCAACAGCGAGCGGCCGTAACATGCCGGGCCGGGATCCGAGCCCGCTGATTCCGGACCGACGCGCAGCGAGCCGCCTTCATCAACTCGTGCGATTGAGCCACCGCCGGCGCCGACCGTGTGAATGTCCATGAGCGGAACAGCAACCGGCAGACCGGCAACCAGGGCTTCGTTAGTCATGCGCACGCCGTCGCGTTCGCACAGCGCAACATCGGTCGAGGTGCCTCCCATGTCAATCGTAATGATCTTTTCGAAACCGGCGGTGTGCGCCGTGCGCAATGCGCCTACAACTCCACCGGCCGGCCCGGACAAAATTGTGCGCACTGGTTCGGCGGCTGCGACACTCGCCGAAATGCTGCCCCCAGACGACTGCATAACGCGCAAGCGCGACGTGTTTCTTTCCAGCCGCCGCAAGTAATTTCCCATTAGCGGCTGCAGGTACGCATTGATTGCTACCGTCGAGGTGCGTTCAAACTCGCGATACTCCGGCAGGATCACGTGCGAAATAGAAACGGGAAGATTGAGAGTTGAAACAGCGCGTGCGATTTGTTGTTCGTGTTCGGGATGAATGAACGAGAAGAGCAGGCAGATCGCAATTGATTCGATCTTTTGCCTCTTCAACCGTTCGACAAGTTTAGAAAGTTCCTTATCGTCCAACGGCTCCAGCACGTCGCCATTCGCGCTGATACGTTCGTGCACTCCAAAGCGCAACTCTTCCGGAACCAGCGCCGGCGGTCGCACCGCATTCAGGTTGTAGAGTTCCGGCCGCGTTTGCCTGCCGATAGCCAGCACGTCTTCAAAACCCCTGGTGGTAATCAACGCCGTGCGCGCGCCGCGTCTTTGCAGCAACGCGTTCGTTCCCACTGTCGTTCCATGAACGATCTCAATGAGCTCGAGTGCAATCCCCGTGTTCGCAGCGACTTGTTCGATGCCCTGGCGAATTGCCAGCGATGGATCGGCAGGCGTAGAGGGAAGCTTGAAAACTTTGAAGTCGCCGCCGACTTCATAGACAAAATCAGTGAAGGTACCTCCGGTATCCACGCCCACTCGCACCGCGCGAACACGGTTTGTCGGGCGCAGCTTGCGGCTTGTTTTGGTGACCATCTAAACAAGTAAAGAAAGAACCAGCCTGATCTGTTTCTGCGCTCGTCACTATAGTCAGAAGTAAAAATGTTGACAAGAACGCTATGGACGCAGAAGGATCGTGCACATGCTTAGGCTGCCACTTGTAGGGATTCTTCATCAGATAAATGGAATTCTTAATTTTTAAGGAGCGCACCTCTTGAGAAAAGCCAGATTACTAATATTGTTAGCACTCTTCCTGACTGCAAGCGTCTTTTTCGGTCAGCAGAATAATCCAAATTTCCTAACTCGCTCTAAAAAGGACGGGAAGTGGGGATTTCTTAACGGCTCGGGAAGCTTCGTGATTGCGCCGCAATTTGATTGGGTTTCTCATTTCTCAGAAGGCTTAGCCGTTGTGATGGTTGGTAAAAAATACGGGTTTATTGATGAGACAGGAGGGTTCGTAATCAAACCACGGTATACGGAGGTCGGCGATTTCTCAGAAGGTCTAGCTCGCGTGAAGATTGGCGGCGCAACCGTTTATCCTACTGGAACGTCGCTAGTAAAACGCAATGATAATAATTGGCAATTCATTGATACGGCAGGCAACACGGTATTCAAAATTAGAGCTGATGAGGTAGGTGATTTCTCGGAAGGCTTGGCATCGGCCAGCATTATTAAATCCCGCTCTCTTTACTGCGGCTACCTTGATAAACAAGGACAGTGGGCCATTGCGCCGCAGTTTGGGACATGCAAACCCTTCTCGCATGGGATTGCAAAGATATTACTAAATG
Organism: Blastocatellia bacterium; assembly: GCA_013697915.1. GTDB lineage: Bacteria > Acidobacteriota > Blastocatellia > Pyrinomonadales > Pyrinomonadaceae > PSRF01. The sequence goes on from JACCVY010000124.1 coordinate 45,618, forward strand.
GGGAATGGCGTTTGATCGATAGACAAGGTAAGTTTATTGCAGAAAAACCGCTCTCCCAGTGAATTCGATTGTCCGCTCAAAGCTTGGCCCAACACCCGCTCTTATTCGAAGCGCGCGCCGCATCGAGCACCAGTTGAATCTTATAACCATCAGCAAACGTCGCAGCGCCTGCCACCTCCGTCGAACGGTTGCGTAATGCCTCGACAATCTTGCAGGAGAA
>JACCVY010000144.1 GCA_013697915.1 Blastocatellia bacterium
GCGTGAACATCATGGCGATGGTAGCGGCAATGGCGAGCTTGCAGGACCGTGAACAAGTCGACCAAGGCCGCCGGCACAATACCGAAGTCAAGAACTATGTCTATTCCGAGCTTGAAAAATCGGGGTACAAATTCATTCCCTCGCACGCTAACTTCATGATGATCGATTTGCGCCGCGAAGTGAGACCTGTCATAAGCGCTATGAGTGATCGCAACGTGCAAGTGGGTCGGGTCTTTCCTGCGATGCCAAACTTCATGCGCGTGACTATAGGAACCAGACCGCAGATGGAGGCTTTCGTTTCTGCATTTCGCGCCGTAATGAGCTGAATTTTCTGGGCGGACCTGTTGAAGAGCGGGGGCAAGCCCGCCTTCCCGACCTAGAGACTTTTTGACTTGCGCGATCGTTTTCACGTTGAAAGCCTTTCCGGCCGCCGACCGCAACTCAACTCCGATAGGCTCAAGGTTGGTAAGGAGGGCTTGCCCCCGCTCTTTTTCTCGCGGCCGAACCCCCTTTTCTGTGCAACGGCGGCTGCGTCAAGTTTTTGGAGGCTACGCCCCGAATCCCCTGGGGGCGCAGCGCTAATCCATCGAGCAAGGTCACGGAAGGTCATAGATCTTCCGCACCTCAGACGGCATAGCCGTACTCAGCGAGTACTTTCTACTCAAGCAAGCTTTCTCCTGCTTAGCTCCCTCATAGATTCATTGCTAGAATCGTTTCATGCTGGTTCTCGGGATCGAAACGTCATGTGATGAGACGGCCGCCGCACTTGTGCGCTACGGCCACGAAATCGTTTCGTCCGTTATCGCTTCACAAATCGAAACTCACAAACGTTTTGGCGGCGTCGTTCCCGAGCTCGCTTCGCGCGAGCATCTCGACAAAATTGTGCCGATCGTCGAGGAAGCGTTCACCCGCGCTAACATTCGAAAAAAAGAGATCGATGGCATCGCTGTGACTATCGGGCCAGGTTTGGTCGGCTCGTTATTGGTTGGCGTGTCTTATGCGAAGGCTATGGCTTTTGCGCTGGAAAAACCGCTGGTAGGAGTAAACCACATCGAGGGTCATATTTACTCCGTCGCCTTCGAAAATCCGCCAGTTGAATATCCCGCGCTCGCTTTGGTTGTTTCCGGCGGACACACTAACCTTTTTTTCGTTCCTGAGCCGGGCAAGTACAAAGTGTTAGCGCGCACGCGCGACGATGCGGCCGGCGAGGCTTTCGATAAAGTTGCAAAGCTGCTGGGCCTGGGTTATCCCGGTGGTCCAATCATCGAACGTCTGGCGCGCGAAGGTAATCCGAAGGCGGTGAAGTTTTCCGTGCCGCGCATGGGCGATGGCTCACCTGATTTTAGTTTCAGCGGTTTGAAAACAGCGGTGACGAAATATGTGCGCGAAAGCGGAGTGCGCCCGGTTGAGAACGGTGATGCTCCATCGCAGGCGATAAAGGATCTGGCCGCCAGTTTCCAGAGCGTTGTTATCCGTTCTTTGGTGGGGACGACGGAACGCGTTGCGGCTGAGTATGGACCAAGAACGTTGATCGTCGGCGGGGGTGTCGCGTGCAATGGTGCGCTGCGCGATGCGGCGAGCAAGGCAGCCGCACAACTTGGCATTCCGGCCTACTTCCCTTCACTTCACCTCTCGACGGACAATGCGGCCATGATTGCCGCCGCCGGCACAGTGAAACTTCAGGCAGGCGAGCGCGCAGGTTTCGATCTTAATGCCGATGTGACGCTGCGTTTGCAAAATCTGGATAATCCGGATGAAGCCCTGCGAAAAGCGAAGGTTCGTTACCGCTTGTGATGTCCGCCAAAATTCAGTTTGTCGTTTGTAAGGATGTTCGACAAACTGAAGGAAGGTCTGAACTAGTGTGAACTCGGGTATTCTTACCGCGAAGCGGTTAGGTAACTTAGCCCAGGGTTGCCGCGTCTCGCGGCTACCCTGGGATCGAATTGTGTACAAGGCCCACCCCGAAAGGGTTGCGTCCTGCGCCAATCGAATGAACAACGTGGAGCTGGACTCAACTTTCATCAAAAGCGACACAACCCCGTTGGGGTGTTGTTGGCATCGTTAAACCTGTTACCCAGGGTAGCCACGCCGCGCGGCAACCCTGGGCTAAGTTACATAACCGCTTCGCGGTACAAATCACGCTCAGACTTGATCAGAGCTTCCTGAAGTTTATCGGACATTAATGAGGCGGGCACCGTTGCCCGCCTTCTTTCTTGTTGTCTGCTTATTAATCCTGCCTGGTGCCTACTTCACTTTGTCTTGGCCTCGTCACGCGAGGCCGGGAGTTGGCCTTATCAACCTTCGATGACGCTCGCGGCGCTCACCGCCTTTTTCTCGTAAGCGGCAATGGTTGCGATGTTGCGTTTCTCCAGATCAGTTAACTGCGCATCCGTGAAATTCGGATCGGCTTTATACCAGGCGAAACTGGAAAAATACTTTTGCAGCCACGGTTCTTTGAAGACCTTACCGCGGCGCGCGTAAATCTCCTGGCGCATTTGACTGGCATCCTCAACAAACAATCCATCGAGCAAGCTGCGCGTTACTGGCTTGCGACTAAGGTCATCGTGGATCTTAGTTTCATAAGCAACAATTGTCTCGACGTTGCTCTTGTCCGCACCGGAAAGTTGTTCATCCTTAAAGTTGTCGTCCGGCTGGTACCAGGGCTGGCTGAAAAAATACTGCGCAAGCCAGGGCGCCTGAAAAGAACGGCCATGTCGCGCATAGACCTCGTTGCGCAGCAGTCGCAATTCATAAAGGCTCAAGCCGTGCAGCATCTGTGCAGAGATCAAGCGATTTTCAAACAACTCCATGTCGCCGGGAGCAAGCGCTACTTTCCGTGAACGTTTTTGGGCCAGCGTAATCGTGGCGAGATTCTTCTCTTCGATCGCGGACAGCGACTTCGGATCATACTTGCCCGCCTTATACCAGTAGCGCTCGTCAAAGTACTGCTGTAGCCACGCATCGCTTTCAAAACGCTTGCCGTGAATCGCCTCGATTTCCGAGCGCAGCACCAGCCACTCGGCGCCGCTATGTTTGCCCAGTTTGCGCGGAGGCAACGCGCGCGTGCGCCAGTAACGCATATCGCCCGGCTGCACACTCTCGTGTTTGCTTGCTTCGGCGACGCGAATCAAGTCGAGATTGTTGCGCTCGGTCGCATTCAGCATCGAGTTTTGAAAGTCGGGATTGGCTTTGTACCAGGCTTGAGCTTCCAGATAGGTTTTGATCGTGGCGTCCTTGAAGATCCGGCCATGGCGCCCGAAAACAATGCCACGCATCAACGTCAAATCTTCAAGCGCAAGGCCCGTTACATCAGCGGACCTGAGCGCAGACTTGGCGAAATCAAAATTCTGCCAGCGCTGCATGCCGTCCTGCGCCTTAGCCGTGGCAGACGTCAAGACAACAAGAATTGTGAGAATGAGAACATAAAATCTATGGGGGAAATGATTCATGACCAAACTCCGCCGTGCCCTTGGCACGAGGGCATAGCCCAATTGAATCTTAGAACTAACGGAAGGTCAGAGACCTTCCGCACATCAAGCGGCAAAGCCGCGACGATTCAGCGGTTTATCCGAAGATATCGCGAACCTTATCAACCAGGCCCTTGTCTTCCAAATCTTTGTTCTCAACTACCGCAAGCTGTTCAAGAAGTTTTCGCTGTTCGCGAGTCAACGACGTTGGGGTAACGACGCTCACGGAAACAAACAAGTCGCCGTGACCCCGGCCGCCGAGCACCGGCATGCCTTTATTTTTCAAACGAAACACCGTCCCCGTTTGCGTGCCAGTAGGAATCTTGATCTTCTCTTCACTTTCGATGGTCGGCACGAAAACGTCCGAGCCCAGGGCAGCCTGCGCGAAAGTGATCGGCAACGAGACGTAAAGGTTACTTCCCTGTCGTTCGAACCGCTCATGTTCGGCGAGATGAATCACGACGTACAAATCGCCGGCTGGCCCACTCTGCGTGCCTGACTCTCCTTCGCCCTGCACTCGCAGACGCGAGCCGGTTTCGACACCCGCGGGAATCTTGACCTCCATTTGCTTCTCCTGCTCGACTCGGCCGGCGCCATGACAATCTGCGCACGGATTCTTAACGACGCGACCAGCGCCGCGGCAAACCGAACAGGTGCGGGCCACGGAAAAGAAACCTTGCTGATAGCGCACCTGGCCCGAGCCCTGGCAGTTGCTGCAGGTTTCGGGTTGCGAGCCTGCGGCTGCACCGTTGCCTTTGCACGTCTCGCAAGTTTCCAGCCGGGGAATACGCAGTTGCGCCGTCATCCCGGCGTAGGCTTCTTCCAGAGTTATTTCGAGATCGTAACGCAGGTCAGCGCCGCGTTGCGCAGTTGAACGGCGCGCGCCGCCACGGCCACTTCCGAACACGTCGCCAAACCCGAAAAGATCGCCAAGGATATCTTCGATGCCGCCAAATCCAGGCGCACCCCAGGTCTGCCCAGCTCCGCTCGAAACGCCTGCATGGCCAAAATGATCGTAACGCTGGCGCTGATTTGCATCAGCCAGCACGCTATACGCTTCAGCCGCTTCTTTGAACTTTTCTTCCGCGCTCGAGTCGCCCGGATTTTTGTCCGGATGGTACTTAACCGCCAGTCGCCGGTAGGCGCTTTTCATTTCCTGGTCAGTGGCGGTGCGACTGACTCCTAAAACTTCGTAATAATCTCGCTTGCTCATTCAGTATTTCGTAAACCTTTCCTGGGCAATTTGGTTATCAAAATCGCTAGTTGATTGAAAGCTAGTTGGAATCCTCAGCGACTGTCGGTACCGCCCCGTCCGACGGGTTCATCATCGCGTTAGTGAGTTGCGCAGCGACTCGCTCGAGCGCGGTCAGTGCCTTATTAATTGTCTCGCGTCCCTCTGCGTTCGCCGCTGCTTCAGCTTCGCTGAAAACGCGATCGGCGATCTCCTGATCGTTAGCCGAAAGCATTCCACCAAACTTGGTGAACGATTTCTGCGTGTTGCGCAGTAAGGACTCGAGCTTGTTGCGCAAGACGACCACCTCTTTCGCGTCGCGATCGGTATCGGCAAAGGTTTCCGCCTCTTTGATCAAATGCTGAATCTCATCGGGAGCGAGGCCCGAGGTCGGCGTGATGCGCATCTGCTGTTCGCGGCCGGTAGCTTTGTCCTGGGCCGAAACAGAAACGATTCCGTTAGCGTCGACCTCGAAAGTTACGTCGACTTGCGGCACGCCGCGGGGGCTCGGCGGTATGCCAACCAACTCGAATTTTCCCAGCGAGCGATTGCCTTCCGCAACTTCGCGCTCGCCCTGCAGGATATGAATCTCGACGGACGTTTGGTTATCCACGACCGTTGTAAATGTCAGGCTGTTGCGCAGTGGAATGGTCGAATTGCGATCGATGATTTTGGTGAACAAGCCACCGCGCGTTTCCAGTCCCAGGCTCAAGGGCAGAACGTCCAGCAGCACGATGTCTTTAACTTCACCCGTTAAGACGCCGCCTTGAATCGCAGCGCCCATCGCCACAACTTCGTCCGGATTGATTTCCGCCGACGGTTTCTTGCCAAAAATTTTCTCAACCGTGCGCTCAACAATCGGCGAGCGAGTCTGGCCGCCAACCAGAATAACTTTGTCGATATCCGCTGGTTGGAGTTTTGCGTCCTGCAGCGCGCGCTGGCACGGTTCTATTGTTTGATTGATCAGATCGCCAATCAGCTTTTCAAACTCATCGCGGGTCAGTGGCTTATTGAAGTGTTTTGGGCCAGTCGCGTCAGCCGCAATAAAGGGCAGGTTGATGTTCGTCTCAGTCGCCGACGAGAGTTCGCATTTCGCGCGCTCGGCAACTTCCTTCAGACGCTGCAGGGCCAGCCGATCCTTGCGTAGATCGATTCCGGTGTCGCTCAGAAACTGATCCGCCATCCAGTTCATGATGCGTTCGTCGATGTCTTCACCGCCGAGAAAAGTATTGCCGGACGTGGACAACACCTCGAACACACCGTCGCTCATTTCAAGGATCGAAATATCAAACGTGCCGCCTCCCAAATCATAGACGGCGATGCGCTCTACATCGGATTTGCCTAGTCCGTAAGCAAGCGCGGCGGCGGTTGGTTCGTTGATGATTCGCTCAACTGTTAACCCCGCGATTTTGCCGGCGTCCTTGGTCGCCTGGCGCTGGGTGTCATCGAAGTAGGCGGGCACGGTGATGATCGCGTCCGTTACCGGCTCGCCCAGAAAGTCTTCCGCTGCGGCCTTCAGCCGTTGCAGCACGATTCCGGACAGCTCGGGCGGACTATAGCTGCGGCCCTGAACGCGCACGCGTGCGTCGCCGTTTGGCGAGTCTACAATTTCAAATGCCGAAGTCTCGCGCATTCGCTGCACTTCGCGTGAGTTGTACTTGCGACCAATCAAGCGTTTGACGGCGTAGACAGTGTTCGCGGCATTGGTCACTGCCTGGCGTTTCGCAATCTGGCCCACCAAACGCTCGCCTTTGTCGGTGAAGCCCACCACGCTGGGAGTAGTTCTGCCTCCTTCTTTATTGGGCACGATTTGAACCGTCCCGCCTTCCAGAACGGAAACGCAGCAATTTGTCGTGCCCAAATCAATGCCTATGGCTTTTCCCATTTTTGTGAATCCTATTGGAGGAGCATGCTAATCATTTTTTGACAGCGACTTTTACGAGCGAGGGCCTTATCAATTTATCTCCCAGTTTGAAGCCGCGGACTATTTCCTGCATGACCGTGTCCGGCTCGTACTCGTCCGTTTCTTCGGTGACGACAGCTTCGTGGACGTGTGGATTGAACATCTCGCCCTCAGCGGGGACCGGCTTTACGCCAAACGCATCCAGTACTCCGTTCAACTGTTTGTAGATCAAATCCACGCCGCTGAGAAAGTGGCGAAACTCGTCGGATTCACTAGCTTCTACTGAGGCTTCGGTTTCCAGCGCTCGTTTCAGGTTATCCAAAACCGGTAACAGCTTTGCGGCAATGTCAGCGACTACGCGGTTGTAAGTCTCGGTCCGTTCGCGCTCCATGCGCTTGCGGTAATTCTCAAAATCAGCCTGCCGCCGAGCCAAACTATCCCGCAAGTCTTTGGCTTCGCCTTCGAGTCGCTTTAGTTCCGCACGGGTCGCGACCAGCTCGGCAACCTCAGGACCACCGGCGTTGGGAGCAACATCTGCGGGCGAACCGTCTGCCTGAGGCGACGAGCGCACGGGTGGATCGGTCTCAGCAAATGTTTCGTGGTCGAGATCCGGTAGACCGGATTCAGGCGTGCCGGGTGTCACGTCGCCAGAATTCTCCAGTTCCTTCGACACGGCTTCGGAATCGTCTTCGCCGTTGCCATCGTCAAAATTTACAGGAATGTGTTTCGCCCTGTTTCCCTTATCTTCAGGAGCCATGTCTACACTTAAATTCTGCAAAGGTTAAGAAGGAATCACGCCCGCGCATCATCATTGAGCCGGCGCTCAATTAACCGCGCCATGTAGTTTACCATAGCCATGATCCGGGAATACTCAATCCTCATCGGACCCACAACACCCAAAGTGCCGAGATGTTCGCTGGAGCTGAGCTGGTATGGCGCGGTTATCAAAGCGCAGTTTCGCAGGGATGGATTGGGGTGCTCGCGTCCGATGACAACGTGTACGTCGCCGGCCATGGAAATTTGGTCACGCGCCACGCACTCGTTCAATATCTTTATGAGCCGGGATTTTTCTTCAAAAGTTCGAAACAGTTCCCGCATGCGGTCGATATCAACAAAATCAGGCTTAGCGAGCATGTTTGAAGCACCGTCAACATAAACGTCGCCGCCGCCTGTGTCCTCGCCTTCGAGACTCATGTCACAAAGCAGAATTGCATTTCGCAGCAGGCGATCGTAAAGGGCTTTCTCCTGCCGCATCAATTCCAGAATCTCCGTGCGAATAGTCAACAGGCTCTTGCCACTAAACTCAACGTTAAGATAACGCGCCGTGCTTTCAAGGTCATCCTGCGTAATCTGATCTTCCAGCCTGATAATCTTGTTGTGCACCGTGTTTGCAGTGGTAACCAGAATCACCAGGATGCGTTTGTCGGAAAGCTGCACAAACTCGATGTGATTCAGGCGGTTGTCGGCCAGAGATGGCGAGAAAACAATACCGACATTCTCAGACAGTTCGGAAAGCGCGTGAGACATCTTCTCCATAACTCGATCGGAAGATGTTGCTGAATCGAGACCGGTTGAGGCAAAGACTCTGTCGATCGTGCGTAAGTCGGCCCGGGAGAGCCGTGCTTCCTCAAGAGTGTTGTCGACATAATAACGATAGCCCTTGTCGGTCGGCGTACGGCCTGCCGAAGTATGGGGCTGCTCGACCAAACCGGCCTCTTCCAGCTCGGCCAACACATTTCTAATAGTTGCCGAGCTCCAACCTGAGCTTCGGCCAAAGCGATCGGCGAGCGCGCGCGAACTTACCGCCTCGCCCGTTCCCAGATGCTCCTTGATCAGGGCCGCGAGCACGGCCTGGGCACGAGGATCGACGGCATCAGTCACTGTAGTATGAATACTTGAGTGGCGACGGGGCATGAATTACTACTCTAAAGACAGGCGTTTCGCAGAATTGAGTAACAACAAAGCGATTATTTCGAGCGCGCAAAGCCTTCAAACTAAACAACTCATCGCAGTATAAAGAATCGCGTAGAACGCTGCAAACACTTGAGCCCCTTTGCTGCGGGGTGGTTAAGTCCCACTAGTTCAATGCCTTAATGCGGGTCGCTTTGCCTCATTTTTCACTTCTGCTCGCCTCAACCAGACGAATTACCAGGCATTGCGCTGCATTGGGTTCGCGGGCAATGCGACGCAGGCTTGAGGTCCCAAAGCGGCCTTTTTGCTGGGCTTTTTGACCTGCGAGCCACTTCAATTGACGCTCGCCAACGCTCTCCGTAAGATTAGCAGCAGCCCGCCGACTTTCAGTCCCAAGCCCTCGGGTCCGACAGTCCGAGCTGAAACCAGAAATTTCTCCTCCGGCATATTGGATACAACAGTTGAATAACTACAACGCCCACAGAGTTGTAAGGAGCACCAGGCAATGGATGAGGTGAAAAAGTTTTTTGTCGATGCTTTTCACCATCTCGGCGGTAACCGTCCGTTACCGCCCATTGACGTGCGCTTCTACCCTTACGCCGGACTTCATCACACCATCAGACTGCGCTCAGGCAGTGTCCATGTTCGACTGTCAGACATTTGCAAACCCTGCCCACCGGAAGTGATGCGGGCTCTCGCTTTTGTGCTGGTGGCCAAACTGCTTGGGAAACGGGTGCCCGCGGTCTACGAGCGCAGCTACCGCGAATATTCGCTGGCGCCGGATGTTGTGCGGTCGTCTGATATTGCCCGGAAACGTCGCGGTCGAAAAATGATTTCCAGCGCCCAGGGTACCACTTATGATCTCGACCGGATGTTTTCGAAAATAAACCGTCGCTATTTTGATTCAGCCCTGCCTAAACCCACGATCACCTGGTCGCAGCGCCGTACGCGCAGCATCCTTGGTCATCACGATCGCGTGCATGAAACAATTACGATAAGTAAGTCGCTCGACTCGCCGCAGGTACCCGAATGGTTCGTCGAGTACATCCTTTATCACGAGATGTTGCACATTAAGCACGCCGCAAAGATCATCAATGGACGTCGCTACTACCATACGGCAGCATTTCGACTCGATGAAAAACGATTCTCGAAATATGACGAGGCGCAAACCTGGCTCGAGCAGGCGGCCCGCCAACGTCGCGTTCCGCGGGCGCGCGCAGCCTGATTTCATATTGGAACCTTTTGGCTGATGAGACGTTAATGAAAACGAGGTAGGTGGGCTCCTCAAAAAAAGGCGGTCAAGCCGGGGTCGATTATGATTCAGGCAAGGCCGCCTTTTTATGCGCCTGTTTATGCGCTTGGCCACATTGCAGGATCTCGTCACCATGCAGCATTGCCGGTCTGGCACCTGATGCCTCGCTGGACAAAGCTGCTCATGCCTCGCTAGACTACGCCTTCAAATACGGCCCGATCGCTCGCCAAGCTCGCGGTTAATTAAACAACGCTTAGACGGAGAACTTAACAAAAGTTATGGCTATTTCTGCAACTCAAATTCGCCGGGGAATGGTGCTTCTATTTGAAGGTGAGCCGTGCAAGGTGATGGAATTTCGCCATCACACGCCCGGAAATTTGCGCGCAATGATTCAAACGAAACTCCGAAACATCAAGACCGGTTCGTCTTTTGAACATCGCTTTCGTTCGGTTGACACTATTGAACGCGCGGCGCTAGAACAGCATGAAATGGAGTTTATGTATTCCGACGGCTCACATCATCACTTCATCAACACAGAGAATTTCGAGCAGGTCGCTCTAAGTGGGGAAGATCTCGGTGATGCTGCCCAGTGGTTAACGCCGGGCCTGAAAATCCAGGCCGAATTTTTCGAGGGTGCGCCTATCGGAATTGATTTGCCGCCTTCGATGGAACTGACGGTTACCCGAACCGAGCCGACAATGAAGGGCGCCACAGTTTCCAACGTGAACAAACCAGCGATCCTGGAAAATGGCGTGACCGTGACCGTGCCACCGTTCGTGAACGAAGGCGACCGCATTCGCGTCGATCCCACCGAAGGTCGCTACATTGAGCGTGCCAAGTAGTCTTGTTTGTCGCTGAGTAGGACAGGCGTCCGCGACCTGTCAGATTTTTGTTCAAGACAATGACAGACAAGGATGTCTATCCTACTTATGTACTTCATCTACAGCCTTCTGCTCGCTGTCGGTTTTCTCATCCTGCTGCCTCGCTTTCTCTACGATGCCTTCTACCACGGCAAATACGTCGCCGGATTTCGCGAACGCCTCGGCACGCTGTCTCCAACAAATGGTCAACCACTGATTTGGATCCACTGTGTTTCCGTCGGCGAAACTCAGGCGGCGCGTCCTCTGGTACTGGAACTCAAGAAGCAACTTCCCAATCGCCGGATCGCAATTTCAACTACGACGCTTACAGGCCAAAACCTCGCTCAAGAGATTTTTAAGAACGACGCTGAAAAGATTTTCTATTTTCCTTTCGACTGGCGCTGGACGGTGCGCCGAACCCTCAAGGCCTTACGACCCGAAGCGGTACTAATTATGGAGACGGAGCTGTGGCCGGGCTTCTTACGCGAGTGCGAGCGCCAACAGATTCCGGTGGTCGTATTGAACGGCCGGCTGTCGGAACAATCGTTGCGGCGCTATCGCTTGTTTCGAGGTTTCATGTCGCAGGTATTGCACGGCGTTAGTTTGGCCATCATGCAGACGGAAGCTGACGCTGCGCGCTTGCGGTCGCTGGGAATTGCGGCGGAAAAGGTTCAAGTATCCGGAAGTCTGAAATTCGACGCTGGTACATTGCCGTTGAATGAAGCCTTAACCGCGGAGTTGCGCGGGCGCTTCAACCTAACTCCCGATTCATCATTGATCCTTGCAGCCAGCACTCATGCGCCGGAGGAAAAAATTGTCATTGAAGCTTTCAAGCGGTTGATAGCCCAAGCGGCGCCGACGGCGCGGCTGATGATCGCGCCGCGCCATCCTGAGCGGTTTGCCGAAGTAGCTGCACTCCTGGCTGCGTCAAATCTTTCATGGGCTCGCAGAAGTGCGCCGCAACAAGCAACTGACCGCGCTGCGAGACTAGTCCTGCTCGACACGATCGGCGAACTGCAATCAGTTTATTCACTGGCAGCGGTTGTCTTTGTCGGCGGCAGCATTGCGAAGACTGGTGGGCACAACATCATCGAGCCGGCTGCGGTGGGCGCCTGTATTCTGACCGGCGCGCACACTTACAATTTTCGGGAAATCGTTGAAGAATTCGTTCGCGCCCAGGCGATTATTCAGCTGCCGGCGATGCCTGATCCGGACACCACGCTGGAGCTGGAGACATTGTTTACCTCCTTGCTGACGGACCGCGATCAGAGAAGAATGCTTGGCGAGCGCGCCAAACAACTCGTCAATCAAAACCGTGGCGCCACCGAACGAACTATGGAATCGCTGAAGCAGCTGTTGGCCAGTCCACTTGCGCCTGCGGACACTGCCACACTTCATCACAAACCAGCGAGAACCTGATGAAACCCGCAAACTCTCTCATACTGCCACCGTTCAGCGTGCTTTACAGTCTGGCGACGCGGCTGCGGCTCGCGGCTTATCGCCGGCATCTGCTTTCCGTTTCCAAACTTGACCTAGCAGTGATCAGCGTTGGCAACATCACAACCGGTGGCACGGGTAAAACTCCGCTGGTGGAATGGGTCTGCCGCGTGCTTGCGGAAGAAGGCAAGCGAGTTTGCGTGCTGACGCGCGGTTATCGACGACAAAATCCCAATGAACAGGTTGTGGTTAGCGACGGTAACAAGATTCTCGCGGATGTCACGACGGCGGGCGACGAACCGCTGCTGCTGGCCAGAAACTTATTAAGAGTCGCGGCCGTTGTTTGTAACTCAAATCGAACTGAGGCGGGCCGCTGGGCAATCAACAATCTGCAATCCGAAGCTTTTGTTTTGGACGATGGGTTTCAGCACTTACAGCTTGCTCGCGATCTGAACATCGTGACAATCGATGCGACAAATCCCTGGGGCGGAGGCATGCTTCCATCGGGTCATTTGCGAGAACCGCTCAGTGGCTTGGCGCGCGCCGATTGCATCGTCCTCACAAGAACTGACGAACAGATGGGACTGGAACCGATCACCGCCACACTACAAAGAATTGTTGGGCGAACTCCGATTTTTCGTTCACGTATGCGCACTTCCGGATTGCGCCGGCTAGGCGGCGAGACTCTCGATCAAGTTTCCTCAATTCAGAAGCCGGTCGCTGCATTTTGTGGGGTTGGCAATCCGGAATCTTTCTTCAGTCACTTGCGACGTGAGGGATATGAATTAGCGGTCGCGCGCGCTTTTCCGGATCACTACAACTATCATCAAGTTGATGTGGATCGAATTGTGGCCGAGGCCAGAGGAAAAGGCGCTGCCAGCATTCTCACCACCGCGAAGGACGCAGTAAAACTCTCGTCACTTCACTTTGAACTTCCCTGCTACGTGCTGGAAATCAAAATCGCAATCGAAGACGAAACTCACCTTATTCAGATGATTCGAAGTCAACTGAACCAGCGCATCGCAAACCACTGACCGGGGTCCCCACGCGGGCAGCCCGCGTGGGGTGGCGGTGTCTAGTTAGGCGGGTTTATTTCCGGGGTTGACGGCGGTGAATTGCTCGGCGGCGGCAGCGTTGGTTTCGGCGTCGGCAATTTGGGCGTCGGCGGAGGCGGTGCAGCTTCGTCTATTGATTGCGTCGGCGCCGGCAAGGCCGGGTTCCTGCGACTATTGGAGTTGTCATTAGCGTTGTCGTTGATATTTGGTTCAACTCCGGTCGCATCACCTGGAATTGCAACGGGTGATGGAGACGCAGCCTTGTTGGCGTTCACATTCGTTGCCCCACCGGCGGGTATTCCCGATTCAGCTTGACCGGTTGGCGGTTGAGCCGGTTCGACCGGCTGGCCATTTGGATCCGCAGATAATGTCGAATTAGGTTGCGCTTCAGTTGTTGATGTAGGCGACCGGCGTGTAAAAGCGTAGATGGCCGCAAAGATCACAAGCAGCCCAATTATCGACGGGATTAAAATTTTCCAGGGATTGAAATTCGCTGCCGGGGAAGCTTCATAAGGCAAAGACGGCTTAGGCATTGGCGTCGTAATGCGCTTGCGCACCACTGTTTCTTCGTCCTTGTCATTGTCAACGAGTCCACCCGAACCGGTCGGTATCACCAAAGGTTTGCTGTTTGGTCGTGCCGCAACCGGCTCCATGCCGGCGGCAATCGTCAGGTCATCAATCAATTTAGCCGCTGAGTCATATCGATCGTGCGGCAGCTTTTCCAATGCCCGTGCGACTACCTGCGCGACTGCCGGCGGCACGTCGGTTCGTTCATTAAGAATGGATGGCGCGGGTTGCTGCATTTGCTTGAGCATGATCTCGGTGGGCGAGCCGCCGGTGAACGGCACGTGGCCCACCAGCATTTCATAAATGATCACACCAAGCGAATAGATGTCTGAACGCGCGTCGATGTCCGGCGCTTGTGAGCATTGCTCGGGGGACATGTACTGCGGCGTGCCGATAACCAAATCGGGCGCAGTCAGACCAGGATCGTATTCGCCTTCTCGCTCCTTGATCTTCGCAATGCCAAAATCCAGCACTTGAGCGTAGTCAGCATTCATCGTGTTAAGCAACATTATGTTGTCACTCTTGAGATCACGATGCACCACACCCTGCGCATGAGCCGCGTCCAGCGCGCCTCCAACTTGCTTAATGATCTCGACAACGCGCTCGAGGGGCATTGGTCCTTCCTGGCGAATGATGTCCTTGAGGGTTTGACCATCAATGTATTCCATCACCAGAAAGACAATGCCGTTTTCGTCTTCGCCGAAATCAGTGACACTTAACGCATGCGGGTGAGAAATCTTGGAGGCAGCGCGTGCTTCGCGAGAGAAGCGCGCTACAATTTTTTCATCGGCAGCCAGCGAAGGACGCAGCACCTTGATGGCAACTGTCTTGTCCATCAGCACGTGGGTCCCTTTGTAAACGGTTCCCATGCCACCTTCGCTCAGTCGTTCGTCAATACGGTATTTCCCGGCGAGGGTTTGCCCGAGTAAAGAATCATCCGTTTTCTCGAGCGCGATACCATCCGACGGACACAACGTGGTCGTGTCAGGATATTCTGCGCCACACTTCGGACAAGCTTTCATCGAACGTTAATATCCTCGCTAAATTTTCCTATCGGGAGATGAAGTCAGACTATCACATCGCGTGAGAACGCAGCAAAGACACACTCAAACCAGCATACTGTTTGTGATTTTGGTTACGTGAGCCAAAAAACATGCGAGCGCAGGCGAAAAACCTGCGCTCGCAATTGTGGCTTGTTTCAATCACAGACTGAAGTCTGTGTTACTTCTGACTAGGTCTTGATGAACACAATGACCAGCGCAAACAGAACCAGCGATTCGATCAGCGCCAGGCCCAGAATCATCATGGTCTGAATACGACCGGCTGCACCGGGGTTGCGCGCCGCGCCTTCGCAAGCCGCCGCGCCGATTCGTGATTGACCGATGGCGCCACCAAACACAGCGATAGCAAAGCCAATGCCCGCGGCAAGGGCTTTCAAGCCGACATTATTATCGACCGGAGCCGCGGTGCCGGTTTGCGCAAAGACGGACATCGCACTCATCAATATCCCGACCACAGCAAATAGCAATAAATTGAGTTTTCTCATCTTCAGTTTCTCCTGAATTCTTCGTTAGATCACGAACGCGATAGTCGCTTCTAAGACCTGCTGAGCTTTTATGATTTCGCCGGCTTCCGGTATCCACCGCCCCTCGAACAACGGCGCTCCTGCGAAGCAGACCCGATAAAATGTATTACTGCCAGCGGCCTTTCACTTTGCGACAATCAACGTGCGTGGTGAACTGCGAATCAACGTGTGCGAACGCGCCTGTCCGCATCGCTCGAAGACGCGTGTAGTTATGAAGCCAACGCCATTTCTTCCGCTTGCCCTGCGTCGATTGCGTGATCATGCTCTATGTGCTCGTCATGTTTTTCATGCGGGGCGTGCGACACTTCGCTTAAATAAAGCTGCGAAAGCAGGACAAAGACAAAGGTCTGAATAAAGGCAACAAAGACCCCCAGCGGCATCAGGAACACTGGAATCACCCAGTGCGTGACTGACGGATAGAGTCCAGCCACGGTGCTTGAGACTTTTTCATCGGCAAACATGTTTCCGAAAAGACGTATGCCAAGCGAGAAGGGCCGGATGAAGTTACTTATTAATTCAATCGGGAAAATCAGCCAGGAGATCCACCACACCGGGCCGGCAAGATGTTTCAGGTGACCCAGCAGTCCATTTTCCTTGATGCCGATATAGTTGTAGTAAAGGAATGAAGAAATGCCCAATGCGAATGTCACGCTGGTCGCGGCTGTTGGTGACATGAACAGAGGAAACAAACCCATCAGGTTTGAAACCAGGATCAGGACGGCGAACGTCATGACGACAGGAAAATATTTCAAGCCGTGTGGGCCAATGATATCTTCAAGCATACCGCGAACTGCAAGCACGCCCAGCTCGAGCGTTTGTTGCCCGGGACCAGGTTCCTCTTCTGAAAGTTGCCCTTTCAAAATCCATATAATCGCCACACTCAGCAGGCAGGCGATGACAAACATCACCGTGTACCAGGGGATCGCATTTTCCGGAGTGTATGAACCAAACACCGCTTCCGGCGTGGTGCCAAATTTGGCAAAGAACCTAGTCCAGAGTGGGTAGGTGTAGTTCATCTCAAAGCGGTATGCCCACTCGCCGAAGTAGTGATTCACAAACTCCACGATTATGGGTGTGTGTTCCGCTGACTGCTCAGCCTGTTCCGCGCCCGCGGCCGCCGCTTCCAACAACATCAAATGATTTCCTCTCGGTGAATGATTGCGAAGTAAAATTCTCTAAACGCCTCGGCAAAGAGAGCGACAACAAAACTGCAAAGGCCCGCGATCAGGGCCGGCGTGGATGCAACTCCGAACTTGTATGCCAGCAATATCACTGACCCAATAAGCGCATATCTCAGGACGTACTGGACCAGACTCAATCGCGGCTTCTGTCCGTCAACCAGAACGCTGAACGCTGCGGTGGTCGAGGTTATCAGCCAATAGTGGTTGACCAAAGACAGCAGCCCGCCCAATAACAATCCCGTGCTCACACGCCATGGCGCGAAAAGCAGGCTCGCGCTGACCGCGAGGATAACCACCACGATCATGCTGCGAAAAATTCGCCGGTTGGTAGCGTCGCCACTTGCGGAAAGCAATGCCGCACCCTCTTTGTTGCCGGTTTCATTCATTAGCAAAGCTGGGGATTTTACACAGGAAATCGTCTGGTTGTCGAGGTAAGCTGCAGCAGTTAGTTTGATGTCCGATAAGCTTTAGCTTGTCGTAACGCCGCGACAAACTAAAGTTTATCGGACATAACTGACGGATTTGCTCTACAGTTGTGATGTCAATCTCACAAACTGATAAAAACCCACTATCGCGCCAAGCACCACGCCGGCCACCAACAGCCAGGGCCGCGTGCCGAACCAGCGATCGGCTAACCAACCGACGCCGCTCAGCGAAATGACGCAGGCAAACAAGGTGAAGGCTGCGGCATAAGCGATTCCACTCTTTCGGTTGATTTCTCCGTTATCCGGATTTGCCATCACTGCCAATTCTCTCGCGTTAGAAAATTCTTCGGCACTTCGTAAAGCATGGCGCGCGTCGAGTGGCGCATCGAGTCGTGTATGAAGCAAACGTGCGTGCACCAGCAAGCTTTGCCGCCATCAATGGCGTTGAGTTCAAGGGCGCGTTCATTTGCATCCCAAAGCTGCGTAAAGTCGTAATCGTAATCCGCAAGCGTCGCAAACTTTTCGCGCAACTCACAGGCGCGCACGTCGCCGTTGTAATCAATCACCGCAGTTGTTTCGCCCGCCGTACACGGAAAAGGCCATGCTGTTGATTGTTGAAAATTCGTGTGTTGATTGCGGTAATGGGTTGTAATCGCGCCGACGTAGGCGACGTTCTTCACAAAGCGCTTGCTCGCGTCATCGGCTGCAAACATGCGATCGCCGTAGCGTTTCGTTAGCTTGGAAACGAAGGCGTACATCTCAGGTAAAACTTCTGCAGGCACTTGCTTTATCTCGTCGCCGACCAGCGTCTCGCCACGAATGATATTGAAGTACTGGCCGTCGAGTTGAAAGTTCTGCCACATGAACTCGCCAAGCTTCTCGATTTCAGTGTAGTTGTCAGCGCAAACCACGGTATTAACATTCAAGCGGAACCGATCGCCGAACTTCGTCCTCAGCGGGTAAAGCGACTCGATACATTCCAGCGCTTTTCCCCAGTTTCCCGGCACGCCGCGAATGCGATCGTGAGTTTCGCCATAACCGTCGAGCGCAATGTTCAAATAGAGATCGAGCTTGGGATGTCCGCTTAGCGCGGCATCGACAATCTCGTAGACGCGCGATTTGATCAGCCCATTGGTCGGAATGATCAGCCGGTTGATGGCGTTGTTCCGCGCAAATGTTTCGATCACCTGCGAAACATCGCGGCGCAAGGTTGGCTCGCCGCCCGACAACCAAAGGTCGGTAATCGGCGGCATCGTGCGGGAAATCTTTTCGATCTGCTCGAACGTGAGGTCTCCCGGTTGATTCAACTCCTCGTGATAAAAACAAGTCTTGCAAAACGCGTTACACCGCGAGGTCACAAACAGGATGACTGTACCGAGGTGCTTTTCGCGTTTAGCCGAACGAAGTAGTTGAACCAGTTGTACCGCTTTGTTTGGCATAAGTAGCACAGACTTTAGTCTGTGTTCGCTAATACGAAGTGCAGTCTGTGGTAGCAGACTAAAGGAACTTCTGATTAAGTGTCTTCAACGCGTAGCGTCGGTGTCAATTTAGCCCGGCGTTTTAAACGCCGGGTTCAGGTGGTTGCTTACTCTCGTCGCGTAGCGACGATCGAATTCAGCTAGTTTCAAGCGTCGCTACGCGACGCGAACAGGTCGTTGACCTTCCCGGCCTTAAAAGGCCGGGCTAGACTCATAACGACGCAACGCGTCGAAAGAACTTATTCGCGTTTCCTAAAGTCTGTTCCATTATTCGCGGGCGATAATGACAGCTTCAGTAGCTGATTTCAATTCGTAGGTAATCCCGCGCCACTTGATGCGCCGCGAAGCAGCCGCAACCAGCGCGTTCCAAAGATAGAGCGCCGATGTGAATGGCCACAGAACAAGATGAAATATTCGTCCGCGACGCAATTCTCTGCCATATGTCGGCATGATTGAGACAACCGCTTTCAGGCGAATGTGGGCCTTGAGTGCGCCAAGCAAATAAATAATTGAAAACAGCGATAACGAGACGGCAATCGCACGGTGTTGGATTACGCCCGCTATGATCAATATTGCGCCGCCAAAAAAGATCAGACAAAACAGCAGGCTGCCAATCAGCACCGGCTTCCACAAGTGCGGTGCGTAGACGCGTGTGATCTTCAATTGGCGATTGGTAAACTCAAACAGCTCGCGCATTGTGCACGAATCCAGCGCCGGTACCAGACAAGCCGGCACAAAATGAATCGGCAGTTTTGCCTCGTGCAATGCTCGCGTCAGAGTGAAGTCATCGGAAACTGTTCCGCGCCAGCGTTCAGCGACATGCAGCTCTGCGAAAGTTTTTCTACGAATCGCAGTTGAACCGCCCCAACAAAAATTCTTTTCACGGCTTGCGCCCAGCGCTGACGCGATCGATGCATTCCACACCGTGCGCAGGTGCGAAGCGAGACCTCCATCTACGGGGATGAACCAACGATAGCCGCTCGCGGCTCCAATCTTTTCATCTGCGAGAGGCGCAACCAGCGATCGCAACCAATGGGCTTGTGGCCTGGCATCCGTGTCAACAAAAACGAACACTTCGCTGCGAGAATCGTTTTCCGAAACCGCCACCCGCAGGTTATGCACCTTCTGCCCAGAATCAGTAGCCGGGCCCGCAATTATGATTTTCGTCGAAATGCGATTCGTTTGATCCTGCTTTTCCATTAGTTCTCTAACTAACGCAAGCGAAGGATCGTCGGCGCGATCGCTTACGAAAACAATTTCATAGGCTGGATATTCTTGCTGGAAAAGTGCGGCGAGATTCTGCTTGAGACCGCTGTCCAAACCGCGACAGGGAGCAAACACCGAAACGTGAGGAGTAAAATCCGCTAAGGGTTTCGAAACTTCATTTCGAACATAAGCGGCGAAGCGAAGGCCGCCGCGCAGCGAAAGAATTCCCAGCCAGATGACGATTGCCGCAAAGAAGTAAAAAGCTAGCATTCATCTCGAAGCCAAGCCTACGGGCATTGGCAAGCGCTTTTAGTGGAACGTTCTGATCAACGTTCAGCGTTTTAGTGCGGTTTCGATTGCACGACGAAACGATGCTTCATCGATGGCGGGGTACTTATAAAGCTGATCTTTTATCCGTTCAAAAAAATTAAGCACCGCCTCGGGTTCTATCAATTTTCGATCCAACAGCTCTTGTACATCTCGTAAATCAGTCTCGTGTCCCCGCTCAATCTTTGCCAACGCCTGCGCGTAAAAGTCGTAATGCAGGAATGTAAGCTTTCCTTCTTGTCGTATGAAACGGCTGCGTTCCTGCCATGCCGGCAACTCAGGAATGAAATCGTCCGGCGCGGCGAGTTCTATATTGATCTGAAGGTGCTCTTTAAGCGTTGGAAGCCTTCGAAGAATCTCGTCGCTTTCAGGAACTATTTTCAGATCGACATCAACAGTGGAATTGCGCCAGCCGAGTAAAACCGCAGTTGCGCCGCCAACCAGGAATACGCGCGACGCCGTCGTAATTCCGCTCGCCAATGCAAGCATGAATTCGTCCATGCGCTCGGCGGTTACTTTTTGACGCATTCCGCTGCTCGTTCGAAACTGACTAATTTTCTAAGGAGAGCATTGTAGCGCGAGTGAGCAGAGTCTTGATCGCTTTCGGCAAGCAAGTCATAAAGCCGATGCTCAGGATCCGGCGGTAGGTTGTCAGGAAGTTCGAGGCCTATCCGTCTCAACCGCGGCGCGCCAATGCAAACGAGTAAGGCGGCGGTCGATTCTTTGCCGGCACGCAAGTCCGCGATTCCCTGTTCGATAAGATTTTCGGCTGGTAATACGGCTTCCATTTACTTCACGGCCACGGCTCCAATCGCGGCCAGCGGTGCGATCAGTTTTTGCGTCAGGTTAATCAACGGCTGGGGATAAACACCGATAAAGATTATGCCGGCTACCGAAACCGCGAGGGCAATTTGTAAAGCGGGTGAGAGTGACAGCGGCTTGTCGTCAGCGATGCGATCGCCGAGGTACATGACCTTGATGAAGCGGATGTAATAGTAAAAAGAAACGACCGTGTTGATGATGGCCCACCCGGCCAGCCAGTAGTACCACGTCTTCCCTTCAGCGGCGCCGCGCTGCAAGAGCCCACCGAAAAGAAAATATTTGCCGATGAAGCCGCCCGTAATCGGCAGGCCACCAAGCGACAGCATGAAGATGGTCATCATCGCCGCCATGCCCGGCGCTTTTTGCGCCAGCCCCGCCATGTCATCGACGTTGTCGCCAATAATTCCGCGCCGGCGCAGACTGATCACAATGCCGAACGCGCCCATGTTCATCAGCGTGTAGACCAGTAAATAGATTATCAAGCCGGTGTAACCGTAACTGTTTCCGGCAACCAGACCGAGCAACAGATAACCGGCGTTGGAAATCGAAGAGTAGGCTAACAAACGTTTCGAGTTTTCCTGCGTGACGGCTGCCCAGTTGCCGACCATGATCGTTATTGCCGCCACCAGACCGAGCATTGGCGCCCAGTCAGCACGCATGCTGTTCAATGCTTCGATGAAGATGCGCGCGTAGAGCGCAAAGCTCGCGGCCTTTGATCCGGTGGAAAGAAATGCGGTGACGGAGGTGGGCGCCCCTTCGTAAGCGTCCGGCGCCCACATGTGAAAGGGCACGGCTGCAATTTTGAAAAACAGACCGGACGCCAGCGCAATCATGCCCAGCAACAACATTGGTCTTAAACTTGGGCCGGCGGCTTCGCCGAGCGGTGTGGCACTCGCGATTGTCGCAACGCTGCGCCCAATTTCACCAAGATTCGTTGAGCCGGCAATGCCATAAAGCAAGGACATGCCGTAGAGCAGGATTCCGGACGAGAAAGCCCCCAACAGAAAATACTTCATGGCCGCTTCATTCGAACGCTTCTCGCGTTTCGTAAAGGCGACCAGCACATAAAACGTCAGGGCCATCAACTCTAAACTGATGTAGAGCGAAATCAGATCATAGCCGCAGGCGAGAAACATCATGCCGACGGTGGCGAACAAAACCAGCGTGTAGTATTCGCCGTGCTGCTCTCCTTCGATATCGAGATAGCGAGTGGAGATAGCGATGGCCAGCGCGGCTCCCACCAGAAAGATCCCTTTGAACAGCAAGGCAAACCCATCGATGCGCACCATGCCGTAAAAGCCATCGAGCGGCAGCGAGTCACTGACGGACCACCATTGCAGACCGAGCGAGACAAAGGCGAGACCAACCCCTAGCAGGGAAAAATAGGCGACGAGTTTGCTCTTGCGATAAGGCAGGATGACTTCCATCACCAACGCCAGGCAGGCACAGACAGTCAGAATCAGCTCGGGCGCAATGAGCTGGAGGTCGGCCACGTTAAAAAGCGCTGTGCTGTTTGCTTGGAACAGGAACATGTAATCGGTGTCAGTCGTCCGTCGTTAGTGGTCAGTGGTCAGTCGTTATCCGTCACTCAAGAAGTTCAGAGTACAACCTTCAGGTTGCTTTGGTAAGAAGCAAGCTAAAGCTTGGACTCTGAACTAGTAGTTCGTCACTCGTCACTCAAGAAGTTCAGAGTACAACCTTCAGGTTGCTGCTTTGGTAAGAAGCAAGCTAAAGCTTGGACTCTGAACTAGTAGTTCGTCACTCATCACTCATCACTTTTCATTTCGCCGCCGCGCGCTGTTGCACATCAACTCCCGGCGGCATCCCGGGAATCGGATAGGTTGGCCGCACCTGGCGCACCACTGCATTAACCGGGCGTTCGATGTAGCTGAGAAATGGTTTTGGATAGATACCAATCCACAGCGCCATGATTATTAGCGGGGTCATGTAGATCCATTCGCGCGCGCTCAGGTCGATCAGCTTTTCATTCTTAGGATTATCGATGGTGCCGAAAAACATTCGCTGATAAAGCCAAAGCATGTAGCCGGCATTGAGTATGATTCCCAACGCGCCCCACGCCGCCCACATGGGATTGGCCTCGAACGCGCCGCGCAAAGAAAGAAATTCGGAAATGAAAACGCAAAGTAAAGGCAAGCCGATGGCAGTCATCACCATTGACAAAAAGACCGCTGCGTAACCCGGCATGACGTGTGACAGGCCGCCGAATTCCGCCACGTTGCGCGTGTGCCGCCTTTCATAAATGATTCCGACTAAGAGGAACAGTGCCGCTGAATAGATGCCGTGATTGATCATGTGCAGCACTGCGCCGTTCAGGCCATTCGGATTCAATGCGAACAGCCCCAGCATCACAATACCCATCGAGGAAACCGACGAGTACGCCACCAGTTTCTTAACGTCGCCGTCCTTCTTAACCACGAAATACATTGCGGCCAGCGCACCATAAATTATCCCGACGATCGCCAGGAAGATCATTATGCTGCGCACGCCAAACTGATGATTCGTGCCGGCAAAGAAATAGCTTTCGTCGGCGGAGGCGGCGGGAAACATTGGAATATTGAAACGATAAAAACCGTACGTGCCCAACTTGAGCAGGACACCGGCGAGAATTACTGAACCAGCCGTCGGAGCTTCGACGTGCGCATCTGGGAGCCAGGTGTGAAACGGAAACATCGGCACCTTGATGGCAAAACCGAGCGCGAACGCAAAAAACAAAAGCACCTGCATGGCTCCCATCGGCATCACTGAGCCCAACGACTGCAAATAAAGAATATTGAAAGTGCCGGTGCCGTTTTGCGCAGCCGCCTGCAGCGTGCTTGAAACCAGTGCTGCTGCTTGTTGATTCCCCGCCAACAGATCGATTGTGCCTTGTGTGATCCTGCCCGTTAACGCCGTGTCCTGGGTAAGAAAGTAAATCTTCAACACGCCGAGCAACATCACCACGGATCCAACCAACGTGTAGAGAAAGAACTTTATCGCCGCATACAGACGATTCTCGCCGCCCCAGATTCCGATCAGGAAGTACATTGGAACCAGCGACACTTCGAAGAACAGGTAGAACAGAAACAGATCCATCGACGTGAAGACCCCGACCACCGCTGTCTGTAACAGCAGCAGCAAGACGTAATATTCCTTCTCACGTTTTTGAATGTAGTTCCATGACGACAGGGCAGCGATGACCCCCAGCAGCGTTGTCAAGACAATCAAAAGCACTGCCACACCATCCGCGCCCATTTGATAGCGCGCACCGATTACCGGGATCCATTGATGGTCCTCGAGAAACTGCATGCCACCCAGCGCCCGGTCATATTTGAGCAGCGCCAGCGAGGCGACGAAAGCTACGCCAAACCAGGCGGTGGCAAACTTCTTGATTTGATCCGACTGGCCTTGCTTAAAAAGAACCAGAATGATGAGCGCGCCAAGCGTGGGCAGCCAGGTCACGATTGAAAGTATGGGCAGACTGTTCATAAGTTTTCGTCCGTAGTCAGTAGTCCGTTGTCAGTGGTTTTTGATTTCTGAGCCAGCGCAAACCTCGACCGTCAACGAGCGGTCAGACTGCAACTGACTACTGACAACTGACCACGGACCGCACTTCAAAGTATTATCGCAAAAACGCTCTTAACGGCTCGGGCGATGTCGGAGCCAAAGAATAATGCGACCGCGACAACCAGCCCGAGCACCATCACCAGCGCATAGTTTTGTGCAAAGCCGGTCTGTGCCGCGCGGAACAACGGCGACATTAAGCGAGCAACAAATGCTGCAATCGCATTCACAATCCCGTCGACAAAATATTGATCGGTGCCGCCGATGATGCGGCTTGAAAGGCGCGTCAACCAGGCCGAGCCGTTCACTCCGCCGTCGACAACTTTTGAGTCAAAGGCGAACACGCCACGCGCGGCATCCATCACTCGGCGCGTGACAGCCCAACCGAAAAATTCATCAACCCAATATTTGTTGTAACTCGCCTGGTAAAGAGGCTTCAGTCGCGCCGCCCAAATGTCCGGCAAGCGCGTGTCCTTTACATAAAACAGATAGCCAAGGCCAATGCCGATGCCGGCGACCAGCAAAGAGATGACAATGAACAACCACTCGGTCGCAGTTTCGTTGTGGAGTTTCGAGTCTGCTATCTCCGCGAGATTAAATCCCTGTGGACCATAAGGCGATGAGGCTTCCTTAGCCTCAATCCCTGCCGGCAAAACTTCGGCGCGCGCTCTCAGTTCGCCGTCGAGTGGCCTACCTGCGCTATCCAGCATCTCTTCCTTGCCAAAATGATGCGTCGCAGGATTCCAGATGATCGGGTCCAGGAAGTTAACTATATTCATGCGCCCACCAATGTGCTTGCCGCCGGTGAACGCTGTGCTGATTCCAACGAAGCCGCCAATTGTTGCCAGCACCGCAAGCACTGCAAGCGGTACCCACATCGAAGCGGGAGACTCATGCGGGATATGCACGGCGTGACCGTGATCATCATGAGCATGAGCGGAGCTGCCGGTGGGACCAACGTGCTCGCCCGGCTCGTGACGTGGTCGATCGCCGGCAGATGTGAATTTCGCGTCGTGCTGCGTTAAACCTTTGTCATATGCCGACGCATGCGCTTCATCGGCTTCGCCGCCCGCTTGCTTACCGAGAAATTTTTCCTTACCCCAAAACGTCATCGCCATTAAACGCGTCATATAGAACGCCGTACAGGTCGCGGCGATTGTGCCGACAATCCAAACAATCCAGCCCACAGGTATGTAACGCGTCGACGCAGCGTTCCAGAGAATTTCATCTTTGGACCAGAAGCCGCTGAACGGAATGATGCCGCAGATTGCCAGCCAGCCGGCGAGAAAAGTCAGATACGTGTAGGGCATGTACTTTCGCAGGTTGCCCATGCGGCGCATGTCCTGCTCGTGATGCATGCCGTGAATAACGCTGCCGGCGCCAAGGAACATCAGCGCTTTGAAGAAGGCGTGGGTCATTACATGAAAGATGCCGATCGCAAACGCCCCAACGCCGCAGGCCATGAACATGAAACCCAACTGCGAAACGGTCGAGTAAGCGAGAACTTTCTTGATGTCGTTTTGCGTGATGCCGATCGTAGCTGCAAACAACGCTGTAGCTGCTCCAACTAATGCCACAACCATCATCATGGTCTGCGAATGTTGGAAGATGACGTTGGTGCGGGTAACCATATAGAGCCCGGCAGTCACCATTGTCGCGGCGTGAATCAACGCGGAAACGGGGGTTGGCCCGGCCATCGCATCTGGCAACCAGACGTGCAGGGGCAGTTGTGCAGACTTGCCGCAGGCGCCGATGAAAAGTCCCAGCGCAATCCACGACAACAATCCCCAATGGCCCAGCGGCTCAAGCGGGAAGGTCGCTGCCTGTCCGAACACGTCGGTGTATTGAGTGGTGCCAAACGTAGCGATCACGCCAAAGATCGCGAGCGCAAACCCAAAGTCACCGACGCGATTGGTGATAAATGCTTTCCGAGATGCATTGGCGGCTTCCTGGCGATCAAAGTAGTAACCAATCAGGAGGTAGGAACAAAGACCCACGCCTTCCCAACCGACAAACATCATCAGGAAGTTTGAGCCCATCACCAGCACGAGCATCGAAAACATGAACAGGCCCATGTAAGCGAAGAAGCGATAAAAGCCAGTGTCGCCGTGCATATAGCCGGTAGCGAAAACGAAGATACACAATCCTACGCCTGTTACGATCAGCATGAAGATCGACGATAGCGCGTCGAGTTGATAACTCCACTCAACGTCAAGAACAGATCCGCGGGTCTCTTCCCCAGTCTGCTCGTTACCCCCAATGACTGGCTGATTTTGTTGAGCCTGCAACTCTGCGGCCCGCTTCATTGCCGCTTCGCTCCGCAGATTGAGTGCTTGTAATTCGGGTGAGCCCTGAGTCAATCGAACTGCCCCACCGGGTATCCAGGTGAACTTGAAGGCGCCGTCCTGACTGGTGACGTACGTCTGCGGCCACATCGCATTACGGCTGAATGCGTACGAGTAAACCGCCGCAACTGTGATGAGAAATGCGAGAGCGATGGAGCCGACTGCAATGCCGCCGATTAGCTTTTCCGAAAAACGAAGCTTCCGCCCAAGCAGCCCATTGATGGCCGCGCCGGCAAGAGGAAGAAGTGGAACTAGCCAGATGTAGCGATACATAGGTGTCAGGTGTCAGATGTCAGGTGTCAGCAGGAACCGGTTTTACCGGTACCTGACACCCGATACCTGTCACCATTTCAAGATATCAATCTCATCGACCCAGATCGTTTCTTTGTTTCGATAGAGCGCAATCACAATTCCCAACCCAATCGCCGCCTCAGCGGCGGCAACTACGATCACGAACACCGCAAAAATCTGTCCGGCAACCGCGTTCACATTTCCCGTGTCCTGTAGATAACGGGACATGGCAATGAAGTTGAGATTCGCCGCATTGAGAATTAACTCAATGGACATGAAGATGACGATTATGTTGCGCCGCGTCAGCACGCCCGCAACGCCAATAATGAAAAGCAAAGCGCCAATGATTAGAAACTTCGACAGGTCGGGATGCTGCGCCTTTTCCCAGGCAGTCGCAAAGCGGCCATTGGTCGCAGCCTGAAATAGCAAGCCGAGCGCGGGACTTAGAAAGTTAAAGAGTAAGAACTGCATTTGCCTATTGCGCTATTGTCGATTGAAGTTTTGCAATCTCGGGATCGTGTTGCGCTTCACGCTGCAAAATTTCCGGCGCTGTGTCGTCAACGGCGGCTTCCTGTTTCAGCGTGCGCGCCAGCATCACGGAACCAATGATTGCCACCAGCAAAAGGACACTGGCTATTTCGAAAGGCAGCGAACCATAACGATAAAGGCCGCTGCCCACACGTTCAGTTTCTTTGGTAATTCGCGAAGAGCCAGTCGCTGCTTCCGGAAGGTTTTGTTCGTCCGCAGTGCGCTGACCCGCCGCCACGGTTACCGCAGTCTCATCTCGTTTCTGCAAACCTTCGTAGCCTACGTTGATGGCATAAAGCAGTCCGCCAACAAGCAACGCGCAGAAGATGACGCTGGTGGTTACCTGTCTCGGATGGTTGAAAATCTCTTCGCTGCCGCGCTCCTCCGAGCCGACATTCACCAGCATGATGACGAAGAGAAACAACACCATCACGCCGCCTACATAAACAAGAATTTGAACGCCGGCGATGAACTCCGCGCGTAGCAGGATAAAGAGGGCGGACACCGAAACGAGCGAAGAGATTAGAAAGAGCGCGCTGTGAATGGTGTTGCGGGCCATCACGGTTAAGAGCGCCGCGAAGATGGCCGCGATGGAGAAAACCCAGAAAAAAACCGCTTCCCAGCCGGTCAGTATCATTGCCGATTGCCGATTGCCGATTGCCGATTTGAAATTACTTTGGAATCCCGAGGTGTTGACTTAATCTGTTTTAGAGCCCTTGATGCTGAAATTCGAGAACGCGCCATAATTTTTCTTAGTTCAATGGCTTCCATAAGTAACGCTTCTACCTTCTGCACCTTCAAGAGCCCAGCTTCTATGATCAATTCCATCCAGAACGCGCTCTCATCAGCTTCTTCTTCGACTATGCCCAGCTTCGCTATGAATTCTGCCTTCGATCTGCCCCGGCATGCGGCTCTGTAATTAGCGGCGACCGCAGTTCCGGCTCGCACTAGTTGGTTGCCAATGGCGCGCCCTTCAACCGTATTTGGCAAAGCGGCAACTAGTTTAAGAACCCGTAGCGCAAACTGTTTCGTACGCTTCTTTAAATCGTCAGCCTTCATAGTTGTGCTGTAAGCAACAACTAGCGGCAACTTTGGGTGATTCAGAAAATCGGCAATTGGCAATCGGAAATCGGCAATCACCTTAGCGCGTGTACTTTACAGTCTCGCGTCCCTGCTCGAGCATCTCGCGATTCCAAACAAAACCGGCGCGCGAGTAAGTTGCCAACTCGAAATCCTGCGTCAGCTCCAGGCATGACGTCGGGCACGCTTCCTGGCACAGCGCGCAAAACATGCAGCGCGACGTATCGAAGATAAATTCGTCGAGCACTTTCTTCTTACGCGGCTTACCGGCGACGATGATCTCTACGTCCATTGCGAGCACGTCAATGCAATCTTCCGGACAAGCAATCGCGCAAAGGTTACAGGCAATACAAAGCGTGTCGTGCGTTTCGGGGTCCATATTGAGCCGCGGCGCGCCGTGGAAACGCGGCGCCACGTCCGGACGAACTTTGGGATACTGTTCGGTGTAAATGCCTTTGCCGGCGACTGAGTCCTTATCAAAAATGGCGCCAATGTTGTATTTCAAGGTGAGCCGCAGACCTTGTAATAGATCGGCCATGAAAAAGCGGCGAAGCTTGGTCATGAATTTAGGCTTGGGAACTTTTACTAAAGGCATAAGTCAATTTCCGATTGTCGATTTCCGATTACCGATTTAAACACATTGCGTAGCGTAGCGGTTCTGGTTCAACTTTGCTCATCTTTCCAATCGGCAATCGGCAATTGCCAATCGGAAATGGTCTAGCTTTCGCTTGCCGCTGGCGCAATCGGCGCGACCGCCGGTTTTCCTTTCGGCACGTTCACCAAACGAATGTTTCGGCGCTGGCTCTTTAGATTGAAATCGCGCGAACGCCAATTGATCCTTGCCAGCGACAGTCCGGTTAGACCAAGCCCCGCGAGACCCATCACAATCATCAGTGCTTTTCCGGTTGCTGTCAGATTCAGACCCGCCGACAGCGAGTCGATCGTTTTAATTCCATGCCAACCGTTAAGTGCCTGGATCACAAAGATCGCAAGCGCCGAGATCACTATGTTGATGAGTGCCGAGGGAATCAACCACTTCCAACCGATGTCCATTAACTGATCGTAACGAAAGCGCGGCAGCGTCCAACGCAGCCAGAAATACAAATAAAGAATCGCCAACAGCTTGGAGATAAAGACTAATAGACTGACTATAACATAGAGGTTGTGATAGCCCTTTGCTTCGGTCAGACGATAGACAAACGGAAAATACCAGCCGCCAAGATAAACCGTCACCGCCACTGCCGAGACGATCACCATCGCCGCATACTCAGCCATGAAGAAGAGCGACCAGCGAAAGCCGGAATACTCGGTGTGGAAACCGGCCACCAATTCTGACTCTGCTTCCGGCAAGTCAAAAGGCGCGCGATTGTTTTCCGCAATGCCGCTGACCAGAAAGATCAAGAAACCCAGCGGTTGGTAAACGAAAAACCAAACTGAGTCGAGCTGCTGCGCGTTGACAGCTCCCGATAGTGAAAGCGTGCGCGCAAACATCAAGGCGCCCACCAGCGATAAACCCATCGCTACTTCATAAGAGATCATCTGTGCGCTGGAGCGAAGCGCGCCCAGCAACGAATACTTGGAATTCGACGACCAACCAGCCAGGATCAAAGCCAGTACGCCAACACTCGACACGGCCAGAACGAACAGCAAGCCGATGTTAACGTCGGTTATCACGGCCCAATCCGGGCCAAAAGGAATTACTGAAAATGTAATGAAGGCAGCGGCAACCGCGATGTAGGGAGCGAAGAAAAATATCCAGCGGTCGGCTTTCTCAGGAATGAAATCTTCTTTGGTTAGCAGTTTGATGCCGTCAGCGATCGGCTGCAACAATCCCCATGGGCCAACACGCATTGGTCCCAGTCGCGCCTGCATGAACGCGGAAATTTTACGCTCAAGGTACGTGGCATAAGCAACCCAGCCGGCCACAATCGTCACTACCAGCCCAATCTGAATGAATGGCCAGATGACATGGTTAATCGTGCCGGCGCTGAAAAACTTCAGCAGCAGTTGATTAATGAAGTCGATTGGAGCGAAGAAAACAAGCATGTTGATTTCACATTACCAGGCAGAAACAAACATCCCGGGTCCTCGGGAAAGTCCGAAGCGAACTATTCAACTAGCCTGCGGAGCAGGCGAGAGCATAAAGCCCAGGGTGGAGCGAAGCGGAACCCTGGGTTGCGATTGATAGACATGTTGGGAGCCCGCTTTAGCGGGCGATAGATTCTATCGGTCATCGAGATTTTGCCGCCCGCTAACGCGGGCTTGAATACTTCTAACCCTTAAGTACCCAGGGTTCCGCTGCGCTCCACCCTGGGCTTTACGCTGCCGCGTGCTTCGCAGGTTGTTGAACCCTACGCGAGCCTCCGCCACGATCCGACTTTGAAGTCATCTGTCTATCTCGCCAAGAACAATATCCAGCGTTCCGATTATCGCAACCACGTCGGCTACCAAATGTCCTAAACAAAGTTGCTTCAGCGCCTGAAGGTTGATCAGCGATGGTGGCCGCACCCGCACGCGCCAGGGTTGCGCAGTTCCATCCGAAACCAGATAACAACCTATCTCGCCTTTCGGGCCTTCGATGGAGTGGTAGTAGTCGCCCACCGGCGGCTTAACTATCTTGGGCAGCTTCGCGTTGACCGGACCGTCGGGCAATTTACCCAAAGCCTGATCAATGATCCGTCGCGACTGCCGCATCTCTTCGAGCCGAACTAAGTAACGATCATAAGTATCGCCGTTTTCGCCAAGCGGAATATCAAAATCCATGTCGGCATAAGCTGCGTAGGGTCTGGACTTGCGAATGTCCCAGGCGACGCCCGAGCCGCGTAAAGCCGGCCCAGACAAACCAATTGCCACCGCTTCGTCGGCTGAGATTACGCCGATGCCCACCGTGCGGCTCAGCCAGATGCGATTTTCCGAAAGCACCGTCTCATATTCATCGAGACGCGTGGGAAAGTTATTAACAAAGCGCTGCACATCTTCAGTAAAGCCATCGTACGCATCGTTTGGCATGCCGCCGACGCGCCAGGCATGACAAGTTAAGCGCGCGCCAAACTGCCGCTCAAATATCTTGAGTATCTCTTCGCGTTCGCGCAGTGCCCAAAGCAAAACTGTAACCGCGCCGATATCCAGCGCATGAGTCGCCAACCACAACAAGTGTGAAGCGATGCGATTCAGTTCCGTCAGAATTGTTCTGAGGTAATGGGCGCGTGGCGGCACGGGCAGGTTCATCATCTGCTCGACCGTTTCCACCCAAACCAGACCATTTGATACTGCGGCAATGTAATCGAGTCGATCCCAGTAGGGCGCAATCATCGTATACATGCGGTTCTCGGCGATCTTCTCCATGCCGCGATGGAGATAGCCGATATCGCAATCGAGATCGATGACCGTTTCGCCGTCGAGTTTCAGGATTACGCGCAACACGCCGTGGGTTGAGGGATGCTGCGGCCCCATGTTCAGCACCATCTCTGGGCTGTCGAGGAGTGTTTCCTGAGTTGTGGCGATTTCTACCTGATGCATATTTGTGTTGCACAGACTTTAGTCTGTGGCATTCATGTGGCAGCACAGACTAAAGTCTATGCTACTTCTAAGCGGCCGCCGGCGCCGGTTCGGAAGGAACGTAACAACCCGTCACCTTCCACGGCTCAATGATCAGTCCAATCTCTTGCGCTTCGCCGCTGGAACGCTTTTTTGCCAACTTGCTCACGATGGCGGTCGCTGCACTGGCTTTGTTCCAAACGTTGCGCGGTTCCATTGTTTCAGTCAAGACAAAGCCTGCCACTTTCGCCGCTTCCGGCGTGTCGAAAACTTTAGCTTCATATTGGGCAGCGATCTCTTTTGGGCTCATGGTCCGTCGTCAGTTGTCAGTTGTCAGTTGTTAGTAGCAAAATCAGTTCCCACGGACTACGCACCACTGACAACTGACAAGCATTTACGATTCACGATTTACTTGTCCTTAGGCATGACTTCTTTCCCGCCCTGGAGGATCTCGCGCATCATGCGCTCCTGCGGCACAGAAAGTATTTCCAGACCGTAGCCGCGCCGTTGCTCGAGTTGCTCGCCTTGCACCTCGGTCATCACTGGCAAATGTCTTTGCGTCCAGGCATTCTCTATAAATTCGAGTGGATAATCTTTTCTGAGCGGATGACCTTCCCAGTCCGGCGGCAACAAGATCCGGCGCAGGTCCGGATGATTGTCAAAGGTAACGCCAAAAAGATCGTAGACCTCGCGCTCCATCCAATTCGCAGATGGCCAGACGCCGGTAACGCTGTCGATGCTTGCGCCCTCCGCAATTGGCACCTTCAAACGCACGCGTTCATTTCGCGGAATCGAGAAAAGGTTGTAGACAACCTCGAGCGGCGCTTCGGCTCTCATCGGATAATGCACACAAGTGAGATCGGACAAGTAGTTGAAACGCGCCTCCTGATCGTCGCGAAGAAACGCGCATACTTCAACGATGCTTTCCGGCGCAATGCGTACCGCAACTTGACCGAGAAACTCAAACGGTTCACTGATAACGCCGTCAAATCGCGCCTTCAACTTCTTTACTAATTTATTTTCTGAGGCATCGACGGGCTTGGGCCCTTCTTCCTTTTTCTTGACGGGAGCTTTCGGCGCGCCAGGAGCAGGAGGTGCGGCTTTTTCAGCGAGTGATTCTTTGACTGCGGCGACACGCGACTTTGCCTGCTCAACCATCGCGGCTTTTTCCGCGTCCGCGCCGGCCAGTTCGCCGCCTGCGGGAATGGCGGAAGGCGGCGGCGTGCCAGTGGAATCCGCAGGCACGACTACGCCCGCAGGTTTCTTTGCGGTCTCATCAGCCGGTTTGCCCGGAGCGGGCCTATCGTTGTCTTCGGCCATTAGCTTTTAGTCTCGCGCTCACACTGTCACTGAAAGTGCGATCCGTTCGACGTTGATCGCGCCCACGACTTAGGCGAAGTGTTAAATGCTATTGCAAAAGGTCGGCAGAGATGGATTTAAGCATGGCGCTAATTCGCTGTCAACAAACTTGTTTTCGCTTATTCCTAGGAAGACGAACTGTTAGTTTGAGCGCGAGAATCAAGGCTGATGACCAGCGACGTTCCGGACGGCTTAGCGCAAAAAAACTCGACGGAAAGTCAGGCGGCTTTGCCGCTTTCCGTGCGGTAAGCCTACGGCTTACCGGAAGCGTTTTTTTCCCGAGGCTGTGCCTCCGCTGAACTTCTATCATGTAACAGCAGGGGCAGAGGCGCAGCCTCGAATAAGAGCACGGTTCCTCGGTAAGCCATAGGCTTACCGCACGGAAAGCGGCAGAGCCGCAAGCGGACAAACCTCAGTCCTTACTTTTGTAAAGCTATTCCGGACTCAGATAAAACAGCGTGTCCCAACTTGACCACACAACCTGCGAAACCCTATCATGTGATGTTTGAAAATGCGGCATTTAGCTGTCTATAGATGAGGGTTACAAGACAATGAAACCAGGAATTCACCCGGGGTATCACGAAATTACCGTCAGTTGCGCATGCGGCGACACGTTTAAGACGCGTTCGACCAAGAAAGGCGATTTGCACGTGGAAATTTGCTCGGCTTGCCATCCGTTTTTTACCGGCAAACAAAAACTTGTCGATACAGCGGGACGCGTCGATCGCTTCAATAAACGATACGGCAAGAAAACACCAACGGAAACGACCAGCCCGGCAGCGTAAAGCGCTTGGACTGTGCTGAGGACAAAGTGATTTCGAGACGACACTAGCTAGACTTTAAGATGAGGCGCCGGCTGCGGTTGAGCGTTCAGGCTTTAGCTTGCCTCTTGAAGGCAATCAAACTAAAGGTTGAACTCTAAACGAGCCGGCGTTAGTGTTTAGTAGGACAGCAGTAGCTCCTAAATCGCAACAAAAGGGAATCAAATTGAGCACAAACGAAAGAGATCTGATTGTCGGCGGCCAGGCGGTGATTGAAGGCGTCATGATGCGCACGCCCAACGCCTATGCCATCGCCGTGCGCAAAGCCGATGGAACTATCGTCAACACGTCGGCGCGGCTGCCGAAGCTAGGCGACAAGTATCCCCTGTTGAAACTACCTGTCTTACGCGGCAGCGCTGTGCTGGTGCAATCGATGGGTCTGGGGATTAAGGCATTGAATTTTTCCGCCAATGAAGCATTTGCCGACGCGCAGGAGGCGGAAGTTGAAGAAATCGAATTCGCGCTGACGCCGGCCGTGATTGAAGGCGAAGGCGATTTCGCTGGAGTTACCGGCGCGGTGCCGGGCTTGTTTCCAATCCCGACGCAAAAGCGATCCAGGGATGAAATGAAGAAAGGCGGCACGACGGCCGCCGCGGGCTCGATCATTTTCGCACTAGTCTTTAACGTACTGCTATTCGTCGCGGCGCCGCTGTTGTTGACCAACGCCTTGTTCATTGCCGCTGGTTGGGCGCCAACGCCTTCTGTGGCGTCAGCAGCAACGCCGGCAACTCCGGCGCAAGTGAACGATTTGCCAAACGCCGCGACCGAAAACGTCGACCAGGCCTGGTACACGCGCGCGTGGACGGCCACGAAAACGTATCTTCATCCTGTTCGACCTTCGATTGCTTTCAACTTGGTCGATGGCGTGATCCGCATGTCGTTTTTCCTGATCATGATCTTCAGTTTTTCGCTGCTGAAAGACTTGCGACGCGTGTTCGAGTATCACGGAGCTGAACACAAAACCGTGTTCACCTGGGAATCGGGACTGCCGTTGACAGTGGCAAACGCGCGACCGCAACCCCGGCAGCATCCGCGCTGCGGCACCAGCTTTTTGATGATTGTCATGCTGGTGTCGATCGTGTTGTTTTCAGTCGTCAAGTTTGATTCGCTCGTTTACAACTTCCTGGTGCGCATTGCGTTGATTCCGATCGTCGCCGGTGTGTCGTATGAAATCATTCGCGTGTCGGCTAAAAAAGAGAGCGGCTGGTTCTTCAAAGTCATCACGCGGCCCGGCGTCTGGCTGCAAAACATCACGACGCAAGAGCCCGACGATCAGCAACTCGAGGTTGCTATCGAAGCCTTGAAAGAATCATTGAAGCTCGAGCCACAACCTGCTGAAGCGGCGCTGGCGCCAATGTCCTGAGTGTCCGATAAACCTCAGCTTTTCGTAGGTTAGAAATAGGAAATTCGACAAACTAAAGTTTGTCGGACAATGACATGCTACAGAGACTCGAACAAATAGAAGCCCGCTACGGAGAGCTTGCGAATGAGCTGTCTGCACCGGAATTGCTGGCGGACCAGGCAGCCTATACCAAGGCGGCCCGGCAACATAGAAACCTGGGCGAGATAGTTGATAAATACCACACCTGGAAAACGCTGAACGAAGAGTTGACCGGTGCGCGCGAGCTGCTCGACACCGCCGACGATGACGAGATGCGCGAGATGGCGCGCGCCGAGGTGGAAACACTTCAGCAGAAGCTGGAGAAGACAGACAGCGAATTAAAGCTGCTGCTGGTTCCTTCCGATCCAAACGACGAGAAGAATGTGATTGTCGAGATTCGCGCCGGCACCGGCGGCGACGAGGCGAGTTTATTCGCCGCCGACATGCTGCGAATGTACAGTCGCTATGCCGAGAAGCAGGGCTGGCGCTTTGAAGTCCTTGATTCTTCCGAGTCGGGAATTGGCGGCATGAAGGAAGCCGTGATTTTGATCGAAGGCGACAAGGTTTATTCGAAGATGAAACACGAGTCGGGCGTGCATCGCGTGCAACGTGTGCCGCAGACCGAAGCCAGCGGACGAATTCATACTTCTGCGATTACGATAGCAGTGTTGCCGGAAGCTGAAGAAGTCGACGTAAAAATCGATCCGAAGGATTTACGCATCGACACTTTCTGTTCCTCCGGCCCTGGCGGCCAGTCGGTGAACACAACCTATTCCGCGGTGCGCATCACGCATTTGCCGACGAACGTTGTCGTTTCCATGCAGGACGAAAAGTCGCAAATCAAAAATCGCGAAAAGGCGATGCGCGTGTTGCGCGCACGCTTGCAAGAGCTCGAAGAGCAAAAGCAGCACGACGCCGTGGCCAGCGAACGACGTTCAATGGTTGGCTCCGGCGACCGTTCAGAAAAGATCCGCACTTACAACTTCAAGGAAAACCGCGTCACCGACCATCGCATCGGGCTAACAATTCATCAGCTCGACCTGGTTATGGAAGGCAACCTCGACGAAATTATTCAGGCCCTCATTACCCACGACCAGGCCGAGAAACTGAAGAATGAGGCGGTAGCTGCGTAAAAGTCTCGAGCTTCGAGTTCCGGGTTTCGCGTTAGAATGAACTAGAAACTTTAAACTCGAAACTCGAAACCATGTCTTTCAACACCCACGTCGTCATAATTCGTCACGGTCAATCGCAGGGCAACGCCGAAGGTCGCTTTGGCGGCCACACCGACACTCCTCTTTCCGCCCGCGGTCGCAAGCAGGCGGCGGCTACCGCCCGCGCGTTGTCTTCAGAAAAATTCGATGCTATCTATTCGAGCGATCTGCCACGCGCGATCGAAACCGCCACGCCGCTAGCCGAACGGGTTGGCATCGCGCTGGAGGCGACCGAAGCTTTGCGCGAGCGCAGCGTCGGCGTGATGGAAGGTTTAACTTTCGAAGAAGCTGCCGAACAACACCCGGAACAGTACCAGGCGCTGCTGCGGAGGGATTTTGAGCACGTCCTGGCTGGCGGGGAAAGTTACCGGCAGACACTCGATCGGGCATCGCGAAAACTTGACGAGGCAATCGAACAACACCAGGGCGGCCGCATTGCTATGTTTGCGCACACTGGAACAATCTGCATTCTCATTCTGCACTTGATGGGCGCCCTGGACGCGCCCGACCTAAAGCCTGTTTGGATTGCTACTTCGAATTGCGGAATCGCGCGCTTTGATCTGCGGTCCGATGGCTTTGTGCGTGTTCTCAATATCAACGACACGCGCCACCTAAGCGAAATCTAAGGAATGCTTGTAAAGCAAACTGCTAGTTTGCATTGATTGCCAAGCCTTCAAGTTGATCGGTTACGAGCCACCGCAAACTAACAGTTTGCTTTACGACAAACGCAAACCAACTCCGACACCAGGCTCTCAACCGCGGATGAACACGGATTCAAACCACCTGGAAACAATTCCGACCACTCGAATAAGCATTTTGAGAACTGTTCTTTTTAGATCCGCGCTTATCCGCGTTAATCCGCGGCCAAATTCATAATGAAGAAATTCGCGCGCGTTCAGAGTTAGCCCAGTCGCAAAGAGTCTGCTTGTCTTCAGCCGAAAGTTTGGAGCCCGGATGCAGTTGCGTATAAATGTTTAGCGGCATCTGGCCATCCTGAACCTGCTCACACATGTCTCTTAGCCGGCGAGATTGCTTGTCCTTGTCATAGGCGCCCCACTCGGAAAGGTTCATTACTCTGCGAGCGTCATTCACATCACTAATCACAAGCCAGGACACCGGCCCCACATTCGAGTACCACGGCCAGCGCGTTTTATTTGAATGACAATCATTGCAAGAGCGGTCGAAGATCGCCTCTGCCTGCGGACTAACTTGCAAGCGCGACTCGATCGTCTGGGTTGGATCAATCGCAGGATTAGTCTTGGCCATGCGAAAAAACTGAATGATGGCAAAGCCGGCCGCTAACAGAATAACGAGCCAGCGAAGAATTCTGAATGATCGTTTCATGCCCGTTGTTTTCTCCGCGCCACAGAATAGCGACAGTTGAAAGCAGGGTCACGCCGAGAACTGTAGCGCCATACTTGATGCGGTCGCCGACGAGAAAGAACGACAAGAAAGCTTCCGCAGAACCTCCTACTTCCTGGGCCACGGCAGCCTTGACGCTGCCCGCATCCTGAGATCTCGCGGTCGCGATGATTCGATTGGTGCCGCCGGCGGAGATCTTTCGCACGCGCGGACCGCTCCAGGCGCTCGGCAGTGTGAAACCAACTTCCAGCACGTAGACGGCGCCATCTGTTGACGCGACGACGCCATTGGGAAAATACGGAGGCTCGGTGCGAAAAAGCACTTCTGTCGTTCCGTCTTTAATCCGGAGCAACCGCCGGTTTCCGGCGTCGGCAACGTAAACTGTTCCTGAAGAGTCAACTGACAAGCCAGCCAGACTTCAGTACGATCCGCCAAACAACGCCGGCTTATCGTTTGCGGTTCTAGAGGTCAGCTCACGAGCCACGGTCGTTACCACTCCGTCCATTGTTACTTTCCGCACCGCCGCGCCGTCGGTGAGATACAGGCTGCCGTCTGGTCCAAACGCCATTCCCCCGACGCTGCTAAATTTCGCAGCAGCACCCTTCCCATCCTGCTGGCCGTAAGCGCCGCCGGCTAAAATTGCCACCTGGCCGTCAGGTGATCGCCGGAGCAAAACCGTTTTCGTCTTCGTGTGGTTGTTTTGATATACAAGGTACATGTTGCCATCGCGATCCAACCAGTTGCTCGTCCCGCGGCGGCTCAGTTGTGGGCGCCAAGAGATAACTGATGGTTCCCGCGGGTGTCATTTTCCATACATCGCTCAACCATTTTTCGGAAACGTAACTGATGTCTGCGCCATAAATATTGTCCTGAGCGTCAATGGTCAATTCATGCACATGCCTGCCGCTAACTCCCGCGCGGAACACAGAAAGCCTTCCCTGATTGTCGATCTTCCAAACAGTTTCCAGATCGCTGAAGTAAACATTTCCGGTGCGATCCAAAACGATACCCGTTGCGGGATGAGCGTCTGCGCCTGAAAACACGAACAGCTGCGTGAACAACAGAAGCATGACCATTATAAACTTATGTTTCATGAAGACTTCGATCATGACAACTGACAGCAACGGGCATCAACACAACCTTCAATCAACGTCCGGTGCAATTCTGCGAGCAGCGTTCAACTTTTATGTCGCGGAATCCTCGCAACACGCAATCAGCACCGCGGCTCAGTTTGAGAATGGAAGCAAAGCTTCCCTCACCCAGGAGCTTCGCACGTATTTCCGGAGTAATAAAAGGATCCCCCTCAAACAAGAACTCATCGATCCAGTACTCGGGATAACCTGGTCCGGATACATACGCATGAATATGAGCAGGATTGTTGCGTCCCGGATAAGGGGCGGGCTTTATCGTGCGAAACTCGTAACGCCCGTCGGCATCCGTGCGCAGCAAGCCATGAATGCGCGTGTTGCGGTTATCGCCTCCACTTTCCGACAGCTTTGAGTAATGGCCCGTGGCGTCCGTTTGATAGACCCACAAATTCATTCCCGGCAAAGGCGTGCGGCCATCAGGCGCGTAGATTGTTCCTGAAATAATCAGCGGCTCGCCCGGTTCATTGTTTGATACCGTAGCGATCTTCGACGGTACGTCGAGAGAGTTTGTATCGAGAGCTGCCCTTACCTGTGATTGACCTCGACAACCCCACATACTCAGCAAGCCTAGTTGCAAAGATGGCAACGCCATTGCAAACAGCGAAGCATGCCTAGTAAAACTTCTACGAGTAAAGTTGCCGGCCTGATTGTTTCCCATGATTGTCATCTCCTGATTAGATCTTTGCACTAAAACTATTCCCGTAAGCGAAATGTGACTAGATAGTGTCGTCGTGTCGGAACTATATCTTGTCGTGGGTCGAGGAATACAGAACCGAGCAGTAGCGACCGGGGTCTGCGAAGCGCTAAGTTCACCGTCATGGAAGCTAGCGTTCCCGGCTAACTATTAAATCGAGATGTTGGTCATCGCAAGCCAGACCCGGTCGCTACCGTTCCCGGTTCTGTATTCGTCGACCCACAACGCAAATCGCGCCAACGACTTTTTGTGCAAAGTTCTAACGCGCCAGTCCCCTTACCTCGCCGACGGCGCGAATCCAGAGGCCAACAGTCTTGTGCAGTTGGGATTCGCCAGTCCAGGTCGTCTCCATTTTGTCTCGCCACCGTTGTAGCATTTGCTCGTTGAGTTGCAGGACTCCTTCGCGCGTAACCTCATCCGGTGCCGCGACCAGCACGGCCAACCGATCATAGACACGCTCGCGATCGGTTCCCTGGACGCGGGGAAGTAGATGCCACAGGGTCAGCGAGTCGCGCGGTCGTGCCTGTCCCAAAAGGACATCGAGCGTTGGAATTATTGACCAGCTCTTATCATCTGGTTCAAAATCAAACTTTGAAAGTGCAAGTCGAAACGGGTACGACGCATCTTCGAAGTAAGGTGTGCCTGGTCCAATTCCGGGACGCGTCGCGCAACTGGCGCCGGCGGGAACCATTGACTCCTTATCCTTCAACTGTAGAGCAACCCACCCCATGGTAACGTGCAAGAGTCCCGCGCCATTGTCGTCAACCTCCAGGGTGTACGCACAACCAAGATCCGCGGCCACAGCAGATGGCGTGTCGACAAAGAACAGCCGCGGCGGCGCCCAAATCCTTGCGCTCATCTTTCCACGCGCAAGCTCGAGTCGATGTTCCGTCGGTCTTGCTGTCACCAGGCGGACGCGCGTGTTCGGATCGATCTCCACCTGGCCAATTGAACCGACGTCAATCTGCGCGCGCGACGAGCCATCAGTCTCCAGCCACTGGCCCAGCGCCAGCCGGCCTTTTTCCTCGATAGGCGACGATGCAATTCGCGGAGAACCATTGAGTCGAACCACTTCCCAGAAAGGCAGGGATGGTCGCGGGTAAAAATAAAGCGCACCGATACCGGTAATCAGGAGCAACACTGCAGCCACCGGCGCCAAACGCCAATTTCGGAATGTAAACTTTCGCCTGGAAACCTTTTTTCGCTTGAAAACGACTGGACGCGATTCCTTCGCGAGCGTACCAGCGGCGTCCAATTGAACCTGGAGATCCAACCGGAGTGAGTCGGGAGCGGAAAGTTGCGGCAATTGCTCGGCGAGTTTCACACCCAGCTTGATCTCTTCAAACTGCCGGCGGCAGCGATTGCAGGCAATCAAGTGCTCGGCAATCCGGCGCGAGTGTTCGCCGGCTGTTTCACCATTGCAGTAGGCGGATAAATCTTTGGCAACGTGCTGCGAAAACATCTCTAATCTCCCAAGACAACTTCGCCCCGCAAGTGGTCTAACTTTCGGGCAAGTGCCTGATGGCCACGATTAAGTCGAGAGGCCACGGTACCCTTTGAGCAACTTAGAACGTTGGCGATTTCTTCGTACGAAAGTCCTTCGACATATTTCAGCAGTATCGGCAGGCGCAGCTTCGGCTTCAATTCCTGGATTGCTGCTTGCACGCAATCGGTAACTTCGCGTTTCGCATAATGTTTCTCCGGCCCTCTTCTATCTGCGACCTTGCTCATCGGAATCGATTCTCCAGACGGAAGAAAGCGGCTGCGTTTTCGTTGCTCGTCGATGCAGGTGTTTACGACCATGCGATAGAGCCAGGTGGTAAAAGCCGAGTCGCCGCGAAACTGGACGATGTTAGTCATCAACTTGAGAAAGATCTGTTGCGAGACGTCGCTGGCCGCTGCCTGATCACCGCCAAATGAATAGACTGCGATAGAGAACACTTTGTCCTTGTAGCTATCAAACAACAGACCAAAGGCATCCCTGTCCCCCTGTTGGCAGGCTGCGATGACGCGCTCGTCAATTATCGGTTCGGCCATTAGCGCGCGCTGCTCCATCCGCTCCTCCGTTTTTGACTAACAAAGATTAGACGGCAGGAGTTCCAGTTTGCTTCCAATAAACAATCCACGCCGGTTTATCTAACTGGCTGGAAACGAAAACAGGCGCAAAGAAGCGACAGAGCCGACTTCTTTGCGCCTGAGATTACAGCGAGCAAAAGCTCTTTAATTGGAGCGAGCGACTATCTTGTGACGCGCACCAGCATTTCAGTTCCTGAATCGATCTTCAGTTCCTTACTACCCTGCACCGCCAGTGAGCCCGCGCCACCAGCGCCGCCGAGTATCAAACCAATCGCCGCCCCTTTGCCGCCACCGACAATTGCACCGAGGACCGCGCCCGCACCGGCGCCGATGGCTCCGCGCTTAATGGTTTGTTTGGTCCTGCTTCCTGAGGTGACGCCGCCTTCGTTATCGGCCTGTCCAGTATCGCTGCCATAAACTCTCGTCACATATCCATGCAGTGTGCCGGTGCGATCACCGAGCGTGATCGTATCAAACGCCAGATTCATGCTGGTGCGGCCTTGTATCTTTCCTGACTTTTGAATCGAGCTGATGTGCCCAGTGATTCTGCCTTCGTTAAAGCGCACCGGATCAAGCGCCGTCGCCGTGAACCTGTCGCCCACGCGCGAGTCCTTGCTCGATAGCGGGTCTTCGATGCGAATCTTCAGGTTGGTGCCGACTGGAACTATTGGACCAAGCGGCGTGGCCGTTGCCCGGGTCGTCGCATGGCGCGCGGCGCGACGTAATCTCGGTCGTGTGCGTCTCTGAGCGTTTATCAGCATTGGCAGCGAGAGCATAACTAAAAGCGTAAACAGCGATATCAATCGCTTCGAATTAACCGACTTCATTTGTGAACCTCCCAGAGCGCACCAGCGTGCGCTTAAGTGAAATTGTTTTAGAACGCGAGGGGGGTACTACCAAAACCTTGAGCGAGTAGACTGGTCAAACGGGGGCGGCCGCACTTTGCGTTTCGGAATCGTTGTTTACAACTAACTCATCGCCGTCTTCGAGCGACTGTTGGCGATGCACAGTGCCGTCCGATTCAAAGATGTAAGCCGAAGGCGCTTCGCGCATGATGATGTCCTGCAACCGCATCAAGCCATACAGCAATGCTTCAGGTCGCGGCGGGCAACCAGGGATATAAACGTCGACTGGGATACAGCGATCGACGCCTTGCATGGTCGAGTAAGAATCAAACGGTCCGCCGGTCGAGGCGCAGGCGCCCATGGCGATCGCCCATTTTGGCTCAGGCATCTGCTCGTAAACTCTGCGAACCACTGGGCCCATTTTCAACGTGACCGTACCGGCGATGATAATCAGATCGCTTTGGCGCGGGCTGGGACGAAAGACGCCGGCGCCAAAACGATCGATATCGAATCGACCAGCGCCAGTCGCAATCATCTCAATAGCGCAACAAGCAAGTCCAAAAGTCATGGGCCACAATGCCGACTTGCGCGCCCAATTCACCACCGGCGCGGTCATGTCGAGCGCTTTTGCGCCCACAGTTCGTCGCACTGAATTCATCAGTGTGTCGAATCTGGTTAGAACGAATCCCTGATCGTGTTCAGCCATAAATTTAGTAAATAGTAAATGGTAAATCGTAAATAGTAAGAACAGTTTTCAGTATCCAACTTATCTGGGTTAGACGACCATTTACCATTTACTATTTACCATTCACCGGCCTTAGGCCCATTCGAGAGCGCCCTTGCGCCACGCGTAGTAGTAACCGACAACCAGAATACCAATGAAGACAAACATCTCGACCAGCGCAAACTTTGTAAACGAAAAATCATCGCCCATGAAGATGATGGCCCATGGCAGCAGAAAGATCGTCTCGACATCAAAGATCAAAAACAACATAGCAACGATGTAGTAACGAACAGTAAACCGTGAGTGCGCGTCCGTAATCGGATCGATGCCACACTCGTATGGCCGCATCTTTCCCTTTTCATACTTTGCCGGTCTAAGAAAACGGCCGAGGATGATCGGTAGAACGGGAAAAGCAATCGCCACTACGAAAAAAATCATCACCGGCCAATAAGCCGTGATTGGAGAACCAATATTCGCCGTCGCTGTGGTCGCCTGTAGCAGCATCTTGGAATGCGGCGGCTCGACGCCGCTTTTCTTCTATTCGGACTGCAGCGGCTCGCTGCTTTACTCCTCATAGGGCCTATTGAATTTTGAACTGTCTTACTGGCAAAAAATCTTAAGCGTCGCGCAGATCATTGTCAACGAAGACTCTTGCTCAAGCAGTTCAGAGTTCAACCTGCAAGTTGTTGCTGGCAAACGGCAAGCTAAAGCTTGGGCTCTGAAGTACTCTAGTGAATTCCGCCGCCTCGCTGGCCGGCAAGCAGTGAAATCGCATGATTGAGAACCGGCGCGATCACGGCAAAGCTTTCCTTTACGGCCTTAGGTGAGCCGGGCAAATTAATGATCAAAGTGCCGGAGCGAATGCCGCAAACACCGCGCGAGATCATT
Organism: Blastocatellia bacterium; assembly: GCA_013697915.1. GTDB lineage: Bacteria > Acidobacteriota > Blastocatellia > Pyrinomonadales > Pyrinomonadaceae > PSRF01. The sequence continues at coordinate 44,559 of JACCVY010000144.1, forward strand.
GCCATCGGCGTGTTCTTCAAAGTCTCCATGCGCATCGCTTCGGCCAAACCCGGCGCTTCGCGCTCAATGACCGTCAGCGTTGCTTCGGGCGTGTTGTCGCGCGGAGAAAAGCCGGTGCCGCCGGTGGTGACAATCAAATTAACGTTGCGCCAATCGGAAAACTCTCTGAGCGCATCGGCGAGGGGATCCGGATCGTCGGATAAGATTCGCTGCGCCACAATCTCAGCGCCAAGGTCTTTCAGCAGTTGGACGAGTATTTCGCCTGATTCATCTTTCCGCTCGCCGCGAGAGCTGGCGTCGCTCACCGTAATAACCACTGCACGAATTACTAGTCCGCGAATCTCAATAGGCATTGAGTTATTCTCTTTCCCAAGCGTTCAACGTGAAAGACCGAGCCGCTACCGCAGCGGCACTGACAAGCGCGCTTCACGGTCGGGCAATCGCTCCTGTAGTCTCCAGCCTGCGCGCGGGTCACTGCGCACTTCCTTCAGCGCCTCGCGTGCTCCTTTAGCCAGCAACGATCCATCACCACCAATAGACCAGCGGCGGCGGCCCGCTGGGCCGCAGCCTCGTCGATGACACCTTCCTGAAGCCAAACGGCTTTTGCTCCAATCGCGATTGCTTCATCTACCGCGGTGCCTGCTTCGCTAGAGCGTCGAAAGATATCCACCAAATCTATTTTGCCGGGAACTTCGGCAAGGGATGCGTAAGCCTTTTCGCCGAACACTTCAGTCTCGTTTGGATTAACCGCAATGACTTTGTAGTCACGACGTTTCATGTACGACGCGACGCCATAAGAAGGCCGGCTCGGATTAGAAGACAATCCGACGACCGCGATCATGCGACAGTCATCCAGAATCCTCTTGATCGTTTCGCTGCTATTGATTTTCAAATGGATCCCTCGTGTTGATCGCGGCTCTCCTGCGCCTGTCTTGATTGCGGCTTTGCCGCCTTCCGTGCGGTAAGGCTCCGCCTTACCGATTACGCTTTAAGGATTTCTTGGGGCTACGCCTCAATCGGCGAGGCACAGCCTCGCGAAGAAATAAGTATGTGGCCTGCGGTAAGGCAGAGCCTTAC
>JACCVY010000145.1 GCA_013697915.1 Blastocatellia bacterium
GCGATTATGCTATTCGCGCCAAAACCTTCGGGCTAATCTTGCCAAAAAGGCTTGCGTTCAGCTCTGATTTCTGTCAGAAATAATAGGCAGTTTTTCTGACAAAATTCGGAGTGACAATAGCGTGCAAACGCGCTGTTTTATTGACTGTTGCCCCTCCCCGCCTAACAATATGGAATCTGGTCAAACGGTTTAGAGCAAGAGGGAGCACCTCGATGTGATCTATTCGGGATTGCTATCGACCGCGTAACGAGTACATGCGCATTTATTATTCCAATCGCGACAAGCTTCGCGATCCTGACCAAATTCAAGAAGGCCAGCAACTAACGATTTCGGCCGGCGACAAGTAACACGAGAAATGAGGCGCGGCGCTTGAGACAAGATCGAGCGCGCGCCTCCGCTTTCGAAAACCATCTTCAATCACAAAATCAGAGTTGAGAAAAAGAGGTGAAATCATGAGTGTAGCCAAAGTAACTGAAATAACCGCTTCTTCCACGAAAAGCTTCGAAGATGCGCTGCAAGCAGGAATCAAGCGTGCTTCAAAGACCTTGGATAATGTGACGGGCGCGTGGATTCACGATCACGAAGTCAGCATTCAGGGCGGCAACATTACCGAATACAAGATCAGAATGAAAGTGACCTTTATCCTGAATGACTGAGGAGTCTGCTCCGTTTGAGTCGGCAGAGATGGCAAACGCGAAAGTACAATCGTACCTCGGCGAGGTGCCGGGCCTTACGTAAGCGCTCAAGCATACTGGGTTCCATTTTCAACATTAGAGGAGAACCAAAATGGCAATCAGAAAAGGTAAGCGTGAACTAATCGATACCGGCACCGACAAACGCTACGTCAAGCGTAACCAGGATGGCACCTTCAGCGACTCTGTTGACGTGGGCCGGTCTCTGGCCGCAGATAGCCGCGGCAAAGCCAAGACAACAGTAAAGGCCGGCTATGGAGATCAAGGCGACCAAGCCAAGCGCGCGACAAAGAAACCGACAAAGAAGACTACAAAGAAGAAATGAGGTCGTCCGGTCTGGACCCTATGCCGTCTGTTGTGGCGCCGATGCAGCCGACTCTAAGCCGTAAGGCATTCTCAAACCGAGAATGGTTATTTGAGCCGAAGTGGGATGGGTTTCGCTCGATTGCTTTTTGCAGGATCGCAAGATTCGGTTTGTCTCACGGAATCGAAAGAGTCTGACAGAAAGATTTCCCGACCTTCAAGGGATTGTTAAATCAATCAAAGCTAAATCTGCCGTGCTCGACGGTGAAATTGTTGCGCTCGATAATAAGGGAGTGCCGTGTTTTGATGGCCTGCGATCCAGAAGATTTGCTGCTGAGTGTGTGATCGTCTATTACGCGTTTGATTTGATTTATTTAGATGGCCTGGACCTAACGCAAAGCCCTCTTGTTTCCCGAAAGGCAACCTTAAAAAAGATCCTACCGACACAGAACACAGGGAGAGTTCGTTACACGGATCATATAGTAGGTGAGGGCGAAAGGCTTTTTGCTGAGCTCGAGAAAAGACGACTTGAAGGCATGGTTGCTAAGAGGTCTGATAGCCTTTACGTGAGCGGGCGAACCCGAGCATGGCTAAAGATCAAGACAGGAGCTGGCCGGGAAGCAATGCTCAGGCGGTCAGAGGCGTGGCATCTATAGTAATTCTCGTAACCGCTCTTTAAGGACGGCATCTTTCGGCGTCTTAGATTATTGAGTCTCGACGGATGGGCCGTGAATCTTGAGACTGATCACGACATTGTGCCTGCGCCCATAAAAAGGCCGGAGCAAGTTTGTTCCGGCCTGGACCCGATAGTCAATTTTAGGCTGCTATCTCGGCAGGTCCATGTAGAAAGCGTTTCGCCAATTTTCGCCTTCTTTCAGATCAAAGGACGCGACCCAGAGCGACGGCGGAACTGGCCTGCCATCGCAAACACCCTTTGCGTCTGCTTTGTATGTAACCAAGGCGAGATCTTTTGTTAAGGAAACGGCAATGGGCTCTGTCAGTGAAAAAGACAACCCGTCGCACTTCGGTTCGGACCAACCTTTGATCGCGTCGGCTCTCATTTTGCGGCCCTCTCCCGAAAGGTACATGAATTCCTTGGCCATGACCTCTTCCACACCTTTCACGTCGCGTGCTTTCCACGCATCCCAACCTTTAATCTCGACAGCCATAAGCGTTTCGGCCATGGCGTCGGGCTTGGTATC
>JACCVY010000204.1 GCA_013697915.1 Blastocatellia bacterium
GGCTGCGCCTCGGCGAAAAAGAAATGAAAAGCACGCTCCGGTAAGGCAAAGCCTTACCGCACGGAAGGCGGCAAAGCCGCAAGTAGAACAGGCAATTCGTGTCCTACTAATAACCTCGCAACTGTTCGCGATAGCCTTCGTAGTTGCGTTTCATTTCTCCCAGGCTGTCGCCGCCGAATTTTTCGCGCAGCGCGTCCGCAAGAGACAACGCAACCATTGCTTCGCCAATCACTCCCGCCGCCGGAACCGCGGTAATGTCTGAACGTTCGAAGCCAGCCGGTTCTTCCCGCTTCGTATCAATATCAACTGAGCGCAGCGGACGTCGCAACGTCGAAAGCGGTTTCATGTGTCCGCGGATTCTTATTTCTTCGCCGTTCGTTACGCCGCCTTCGAGCCCCCCGGCTCGATTCGTTTCGCGTATGAACTCTTTCGTCTCGTTGTTGTAATCGATTTCGTCGTGAACTTCTGAACCAGGCAACGCACTCGCTTCGTGTCCCGCCCCGATGGCTACGGCCTTAACCGCGGGAATTGACATGATCGCCTGGGCCAGGCGGCCATCGAGTTTTAGATCCCAAGCCGTGTGCGAACCAAGGCCGGGAACAACACCGCGCGCGACCACTTCAAAGATGCCGCCTAATGTGTCGCCGCTTTCGCGCTTCCGATCAATTAGCTCAATCATCTGTTGCTGTGCTGCCGAATCAGAGCAGCGCAATGGTGCATCATCGGGAATCGCTGCTATTGCCTCCCACATCAACTCCAATGGCTTTTCCGGAATCCCGCCGAGTTGGATAACGTGGCTAAGAATATCAATGCCGAACGCGGTCAGCAGTTGCCTCGCAAGGGCGCCGCAAGCAACGCGGGCCGCAGTCTCCCTCGCGGATGCGCGTTCGAGCACGTTTCGCAAATCTCGCGCGGCAAATTTTTGGCCCCCGGCAAGATCGGCATGGCCGGGCCGCGGCCGTTTTAGTTCACGCGATTTATCCGGAGCGATTTCGCGCGGCTCAGCGGCCATCACCTCCGTCCAGTTGCCCCAGTCTTTGTTTTCGATCAAAAGAGCAACGGGCGAACCAAGCGTCAAGCCATGACGGACGCCGCTCAGGATTTCAACTTCATCCTGCTCTATCTTCATCCGCCCGCCGCGGCCATAGCCCCCCTGTCGCCGCTTTAGCTCATGATTGATCGCAGCCACGTCAACCGGCATGCCGGCAGGCAGACCTTCAACGATCGCGACCAGTGCGCGCCCATGTGATTCGCCTGCGGTGGTGAAGCGGAACATTGTTGGCTTGGTAATGGTCAGTTGTTAGTCGTCAGTGGTCAGTTGTCAATGGCCGATGCTCAAGACCGCAACTGACAACGGACTACTGACTACTGACACGATTACAAATACTCTTCAGAAAAAATATTCCCGCGGCCGAGTATACCGGCAGGATCGAATGCGCGCTTCAGCGCTGACATCTCTTGCAAATTTTCCTCGCTATAGAACAGAGGCAGGTAATCGCGCTTCAGTTTTCCGATTCCATGTTCAGCTGACAGCGTCCCGCCGACCGCAGCGGCGCGCTTAAGAAACTGCAAATAGATTTCGCGAGCCTGGAGCGCTTCATCATCATTGCGCGGCAGGATATTCACATGAACATGATTGTCGCCGATGTGACCGAAGATTGTGTAGCGCAGACCACTCGGCTGCAGCGTCTCTTGATAGAAACGCAGCATGCCTGCAAATTCAGCGTCGGGCACGGACATGTCAGTAGAAACTTTGCGTTGGTTGTGCCGTGCGAACCATTCGTTCATCAGGACCGGCAGCGCATGGCGAAATTCGCGCAACCCGGCTTGATCCGCTTCGCTGGTCGCGAACCACGACCTATCAGCCAAAGCATCGTGTTCTTCCAACAACACGAGCCATTCATTCATCAACGACTCATCGGTCGCGGCAGTTGTTTCTTGTTCGAAGAAAACGGCCCCCACTGCTTCCGCTGGAATCGTTTCGTATTTCTGACGCAGGAAGTTGAGCGACTCGCTATCGAAATATTCCAGAGCACGCGCGTCAAGGTGTGTTTTAGCCTCTTCCCTGCCCAAAGATTGTTTCTTTGCCTGCCGATCGGTTACCTCGAGCGCTTTATCCAGCAGCGCGCCTGGTTTCGCTAATGACGATTGCGATTCTCGATTAGTAAGCGAGCGACTGCGCGCCGCGCTAACGAACGCGAGTAAATCGGCTTCTGAACTGAAAAAAACTACGCCGCTTAACAATGCTTCCGGCTTTGGTAGTAAGGCGACTTCGATTTCAACAATCACGCCGAGCGTGCCCTCACTGCCAATGAACAGGTCCAACAAATCCATTTCCCGCGCGACATAATAACCAGCGGCGTGTTTGCGCGTGTGCGGCATTTGATAAGTTGGCAGGCGCGCTTCGATTGTTCGGCCAGCCAAAAGTGAAATCTTTATTTGTCCAGAATGATCGGCGCGCAGTTCACCTCGACGCAGATCGATAATGTCACCCGTTGCCAGCACAATCTTCAGGCGCTGCACATATTTTCGCGTTGGTCCATATTTGAAAGTCCGCGCACCCGAAGCGTTCGTCGCCACCGTGCCACCGAGAAAACAGCTACGCTCGGTAGGATCGGGCGGATAAAACAGTTGCTCGGAGTCGACGAACTTTTGCAGATCGACAAGTCGTATACCCGCCTCAGCTACGGCGCTGCCGCCGCCGTCCTTGTTACGAGCAATGCTTTTAATTTGATTGAGCTTGTCGGTCGCGAGAACGATACCCGCCCCAGGAACGCGACCACCGACAGTCCCGGTACCGGCGCCGGAAATCGTAACCGGCGTCTTGTCTCGCGCCGCCGCGCGCAGAATTTCCGCAACTTCCTCAGCAGTTTCCGGGAAGACTACACGATCCGCATGACCAGTCTGCATGTAGCTGGAGTCGGAAAGATAGGTTTGAATTTCGTCCGGATTAGTTTTGACTAGCATGCTCGGATTTCCGATTAAAGGCATATCTGAAAGTTGCTCGCGTGAACAACTCAAGCTGGGGCACCTCACAGGTCGGGAAGGGTGGTTTACCCCCGCTCATTGAAGCCACTCAATCCGGGGCGGTGGCAAGCCACCCTTCCTGACCTGAGAGCCGCTCCGGGTTGAGTCGTTACCCCCTGTCCTGACCTTTTCTCCGTACTCAGTGGCGAAATCACGCCAACTGCAGCTCGCGCTCGCGCAGAAACTTTATTCGATCACGCAGCTCGGCGGCCCGCTCAAACTCAAAACGTTTTGCCGCGCCACGCATTTCCGCCTCCAACCTGACGATCGTCGCCTCGATGTTTTCGGGCGAGTAGTCTTCAATCTCTTCCCATTCCGCCGGCGTCTTGAAGTAATCGGCTTCGGAAACCGAAATCAAGGTCGACTCGATGGGCTTCACAATCGTTTGCGGCGTAATTCCGTTGTCGCGATTGTAGGTTTCCTGAATTGCGCGGCGTCGGTCGGTTTCGCCGATCGCCCGCTTCATGGAATCAGTCATGCGGTCGGCGTAAAGGATTGCTTTGCCGCGGACGTTGCGCGCGGTGCGGCCAATCGTTTGGATCAGCGATTGTTCCGAACGCAGAAATCCTTCCTTGTCGGCATCGAGAATCGCCACCAGTGAAACTTCCGGCAGGTCCAACCCTTCGCGCAACAAGTTGATGCCCACCAAAACGTCAAACTCGCCACGTCTCAGGTCACGCAAAATCTTGATTCGCTCGAGCGTCTCGACATCCGAATGCAGGTAACGAACGCGCACACCAACTTCAGTGAAATACTCGGTCAAATCTTCAGCCATGCGCTTTGTCAGCGTCGTGACCAGCACGCGTTCGTGCTGCTCGGCGCGCTGGCGGCATTGTTCAAGCAGATGATCTATTTGACCTTTAACGGGATGGACTTCGACTTGCGGATCGGTAAGGCCCGTTGGCCGGATAATTTGTTCGACGACCTCGCCGCCGGATTTCGTCAGCTCGTAATGTCCCGGCGTTGCCGAGACATAAATTGCCTGGCCAATGCGCGTTTCAAATTCCTGAAAATTCAATGGGCGGTTGTCTAATGCAGACGGGAGGCGAAAACCGTACTCAACCAGGGTGCGCTTACGGGATTGATCGCCTTCAAACATCCCGCGGACCTGCGGAATGCTTTGATGGGATTCGTCAATCACCATCATCGTGTCGCGCGGCAGATAATCCAAAAGCGTCGGCGGCGGCTCGCCCGTTTTCTTCCCCGTCAAATGGCGCGAATAATTTTCAATGCCACGACAGAAACCCATCTCCTTGATCAGTTCCAGGTCAAACATTGTGCGTTGATGCAGCCGCTGCGCTTCAAGCAGTTTGCCTTCCTGAATAAGCTTTGGCTCCCACCATTCCAGTTCTTCCTTGATCGATTTTAGCGCGCGACGAATCGTCGGCTTGGACATCACATAATGGCTCTTCGGATAGATCGGAATGCGCGTAGTGTGTTTCTGGATCACCTCGCCGAGCAGCGGATCGATGGTGGAAATTGAATCAACCTCGTCGCCCCACAACTCAATTCGAAACGCCTGGTCCTGGTAACTCGGAAACACTTCGACCACATCGCCGCGCACCCGAAACGTGCCGCGCTGAAAGTTCACATCCGATCGTTCGTACTGCAGCTCCACCAGTTTCTGCAGCAGCGTTTCACGCGCGATGCGCGCGCCCGGCTCGAGAAACAGCAGCATGCCGTAGTAAGCATCCGGGTCGCCCAGTCCATATATGCACGAGACGCTGGCAACCACGATTACGTCGCGGCGTTCAAATAAAGCACGTGTTGCCGACATGCGCAGCCGATCAATCTCTTCATTGATGATCGCTTCTTTTTCGATGTAGACATCGGCAGCCGGGACATAAGCTTCGGGCTGGTAATAGTCGTAATAAGAAACGAAGTACTCGACCGCATTCTCAGGAAACAGCGATTTAAATTCCTGATAGAGTTGCGCCGCCAGCGTTTTGTTATGGGCCAGCACCAGCGTCGGACGTTGTGTGCGCTCAATTACGCTGGCAATCGTAAACGTTTTGCCGCTGCCGGTGATGCCGAGCAGTACCTGATCTTTCAATCCGTCGTCAAGACCGCGAACGAGGGTTTCAATCGCCTGCGGCTGATCGCCCTTCGGCTCGTAAGTCGAATGAAGTTTGAATGCCATTGATTGCTAAATAGTAAATGGTAAATCCGAAATAGTGAAAAGCGGGTCCTCGTAAATCGTGAATCGTAAAGCGAAAACGCCCGGGATTTTGCCTGGGACGAGCGCCGACAAAAAGACCGCGGATAAAATTTATCCGCGGCCATTACTATCCAGCTATTACTTACGATTTACGATTTACGATTCACGATTTACCAATTTCACGCCGCTGACGACGCGTTTTCGCGGGCCTGACTGCTGATTTGATAAATCGCTTCCATCACCGCCGAACGAACTTCCGACGGTAGTGAGCCACGCACTGCAAGGCGGCGAAACGCGGGCACGACGTCTGGTTGACCGCTAAGCGCCAGCAGCTTAACCACGGCAATTCGCACTTCGACGTTTGGATAGTCGTCAATTGCCTGAATCAAGGGTTGTACCTCGCCGGCCTTGGCCATCAGAAAAAGCAACGAAAAAGCATCGTAAGTCTTTTCACGACTTTCGCCGGTCAAACTTCCGACTGCATTTGCCGCGAGTCCGGATGATGCTAGAGCGTGCCCGATCTTGCGGCGTCGATCGGGCGTTCCTTCGCGCAATGCACGCGTGAACGACGCTGCGCGATCAGGCTGGAGCGCATAAAGGGCCCGCGCCGCAGCGTTACGAACATCTACTGAAGGATCGTCAAAAGCGCGCGTGATGAATATCTGCATTTCTTTAGAGGGCATGCCTGGCTCTGGCTTAAGCCATTGCCGAATCAGGAAGGATCAAATTGCAGGACCAACTACCTTGACGATTTTCACTTGTGGTAGGGACCGCTGCTGGCGTGACGACGAAACGAAGTTATTGTTCGTCGCTGAACTTGTAGCCGATTCCCCAAACGGTCAGAACCATTTGCGGGTTTTCAGGGTTATCTTCGATCTTCGCTCGCAATCGGTTGATGTGTGAATCAATCGTGCGATCGTAGCCTTCGTAGGAATAATCCCAAATTTTTTCAAGCAGGTATTTACGAGGAAACACCCTACCCGGGTTCGCTGCGAACAGTCGCAGCAGATCAAACTCCTTGGGAGTTAAATCCACCTGGCGATCTCCGATGGTAACTTCACGCCTTGCCGGATCGATGCGCAAATTACCGCGACTGATTGGCGCCTCGTCCTTGGCGCCTTCCGCGCTTGCCGAAGTCTTACGGCGGCGGAGCACTGATTTAATTCTGGCTTCAAGTTCGCGCAAACTAAACGGCTTGGTGATGTAATCGTCTGCGCCCATCTCGAGGCCAAGCACCTTGTCAACTACGTCGTCTTTCGCTGTCAGCATGAGAATCGGCACGTGATTCGCCTTTTCCCGGAGCTCGCGACAAACCGCCAAACCATCCATCTTCGGCAGCATGATGTCCAAAACCACAGCATCCGGACTTTCATCCATCGCTGTCTTCACACCCATCAAGCCGTCTTCGACAGTTTTCACGTTGTACCCCGCGCGCGAGAAATACTCGCTGATAGCACTGGAAATATTCTCGTCGTCTTCGACGACAAGCAGTGAGACCTTGCGCTCGCTTGGTTCGGTCGGATGACTATTTTCTCTGGGATTTTTCTGTCTGTCAGTAGCTGTAGTTGTCATCAGAATGACTCATGGGAACTGACATGCAGGGGGTTCAGAGGGTAGGCGGCATCGGGTATGACGCCTCTCGGACGGAGGAATAGTAGCAGCACAGGCCTGCCAAACTCAAGCCCTAAGTTTTGCGGGCTCAACGGCAAAAGGTAAAAGACTTGAAAAAAGCGACCATCAGGCTGACGATTCCCGGCCTCGGCTCGGATTAAATCAGGCTGACGACAATGACTGTGTATGACCTTAATCTGGGAAAATGCCGGCGATGATTTCACATATCGTTTACGCGGGTTGGCTGTCGCAGCGCAAAACCGGCGCAGTGTGTCTCCCCTTTGTAGTCGGGACTGGCATCTACCGGGGCGGAAACGGATGGGAAGGAGTCGTTGTTTGCCACTACTCGTTACAGTCTGAACGCACTGCGTCCCAGGGCCGTTCGCGATAGCAGAACCACCATTGCGAAGAAAAAACCGGCTAGCCTCCGCGAACGCCTGGGTTTTGGACACCAGTATCACTATAAGAACAGTTCGAGCTAAACGGTTGGCGGTTACATGCAAGACCGTCGACACAAAACTTCAAATTGGAATGCTCGCGTTTGATCCCAGGCATGTGGAAAATAAAAACGGCGTTTTTCTTGACAACGCTTTTTCCTGCGAGCAAAATCCGCCTTTTCCATCTTAAACTTAATCGCTCTAATCAGCTTGGTAATAAATCTATGACGGTCGCCGCTCTCTCCCACAGTTCGCTTCCGGAATTCGAACTCCTAAAACGTGGAAAGGTCCGTGACGTCTACACCGTCGATGAGGATCATTTGCTTATCGTGGCAACTGATCGAATCTCGGCATTCGATTGCATACTACCCACTCCGATCGCGCGTAAGGGCGAGGTCTTAACTTCGTTATCGCGTTTCTGGTTCGAGAAGCTGCGCGACATTGTTCCCAGTCATTTTGTAACCACCGACTCCAAAAGTATGCCTGCGGCCATTCAGCAAACAACTGATCTGGACAAGCGATCGATGCTGGTGCGGACAGCGGATGTTTTCCCGATCGAGTGTGTCGTACGCGGCTATTTGGTGGGTTCAGGCTGGAAAGATTATCTGCGCACCGGAGAAGTTTGTGGACACAAACTTCCTGCCAACCTGCTGGAATCAGCCGAACTTAAGGAACCGATATTTACGCCGGCTACCAAGGCTGAAGAAGGCCATGACGAAAACATAACTGAAGCACAAGTGCGCGATTTGTTGGGTGGGGAAACAACGGATTATTTACGCGAAACTTCAATACGGCTTTATAACGAAGCACGAGAGTATGCCCGCCAGCGGGGGATTATTATTGCTGACACAAAGTTTGAATTCGGACGGGACCAGAATGGGCAAATCATTCTGGTTGACGAAGTCTTGACCCCCGATTCTTCTCGCTTCTGGCCGGCTGAAACCTACATTCCCGGCCGATCCCAGCCATCATTCGATAAGCAGTTTGTGCGTGACTATTTGGAAACGGTGGGCTGGGACAAGAAACCTCCCGCTCCTCAATTGCCGGGCGAAGTTGCCGCGTCCACATCCGAGCGTTACCTCGAAGCCTATCGACTGTTGACGGGCGAGGAACTTTAAAAAATCCTGTTTCAATTGCGCTCTATCTCCTATTAGAACCATGCGCACGCGACTCGAAAATCTCATCGACGAAATGTTGGAGGGCGGCATCTTGTTAGCAGAGGCGTCAGCCGAATTCGAAAAGCTGTACATAAAAAAAGCTTTCCTAAGAAATCAAGGTCACCTCTCAAAGACTGCTCGAACGCTTGGGATTCACCGCAACACCCTGTCCAAACGCGTAACGGCTTACCAGCGCGCGGAAAAGCCCCTGGTTCGAGCGGCCCGCGGCGGCGCGCGCTAGATGCGTCCTTCTTCTCCAGTCACACTTCATCCACAGTTGACAATAAACCAGCCCCCGAATTATCCTTAGCAGTCATCCACATAGAGTGCTAATACCGCTGGGCTCCAGCAGTCCTAAATTCAACTATTCGTAATTTTAGCTACAGAATCTGAAAGGAGAATTCGAAGAATGGCGACAAACATTACCCCTCTCCATGACCGCGTAATCGTGCGGCGAATCGACGAGGGTGAGCAAGTTCGGGGAGGCATCATCATTCCCGACACCGCGAAAGAAAAACCCCAGGAAGGCGAAGTCGTTGCCGTGGGCCAAGGCAAGTACAAAGAAGACGGCACGCGACAGGCGCTTGACGTGAAAAAAGGCGATCGCGTTTTGTTCGGCAAATACAGCGGCTCTGAAATCAAAATCGACGGCGAGGAGCTGATGATCATGCGCGAAGACGAAATTCTCGGAATCATCCAGCGCGCCGGCGCAGCAACCAGCACCAAGAAGGGCGGCAAGTAGTCACAGCAGACTGCGCCGCTTTTTTTGTTTCTAAACGAGATTAAACCCTTTAGCAGGAGAGAAGAGAGAAATGGCAAAGCAAGTAATTCATGGCGAGGAGTCGCGCGCCGCTATTTTGCGCGGTATTAATCAGCTCGCCGACGCAGTGAAGATCACGCTGGGTCCCAAGGGCCGCAACGTGGTTATCGACAAGAAATTTGGTTCGCCCACGATCACCAAGGACGGCGTCACTGTAGCGAAAGAAATTGAGCTCAAAGACGCGCTGGAAAACATGGGCGCGCAGATGGTCCGCGAAGTCGCCTCCAAGACTTCCGACGTTGCCGGCGACGGCACAACGACAGCTACTGTCCTGGCGCAGGCTATTTTCCGCGAGGGCGTGAAAACAGTTGCCGCGGGTGCAAACCCGATGGCCCTCAAACGCGGCATCGACAAGGCGGTCGAACGCGCAATTGAAGAGATCAAGCGCCTGGCTAAGCCCGTTAAGGGCGACGCTATTGCGCAGGTCGGAACCGTTTCAGCCAATGGCGACTCGACGATCGGCAACATCATTGCCGAAGCGATGAATAAAGTTGGTAAAGACGGAGTCATCACCGTTGAAGAGTCCAAGACGATGGACACCTCGCTCGAGGTTGTCGAAGGCATGCAGTTCGATCGCGGCTATCTCAGCCCTTACTTCGTTACCGATCCGGAACGCATGGAAGCGGTGCTCGAGAATCCGCTGATTCTTATTCACGAAAAGAAGATCAGCTCGATGAAAGACTTGCTACCGTTACTGGAGCAGGTGGCCAAGATGGGCAAGCCTATGTTGATTATCGCCGAAGATGTTGAAGGTGAAGCGCTGGCCACTCTGGTTGTGAACAAGCTCCGCGGCACACTGAACATCGCGGCCGTCAAGGCCCCCGGTTTCGGTGATCGTCGCAAGGCAATGCTCGAAGACATCGCCATTCTAGCCGGCGGCAAAGTCATCAGCGAAGACCTCGGCATCAAGCTCGAGAACGTCAAGATCGAGGACCTCGGCCGCGCCAAGAAGATCACCATCGACAAGGACAACACTACAATCGTCGAAGGCAATGGTAAGCACTCTGACATCGAAGGCCGCGTCAAAACTTTGCGTGCCCAGATCGAGGAAACCTCTTCCGATTACGATCGCGAGAAACTGCAAGAGCGACTCGCGAAACTCGTCGGCGGTGTTGCCGTGATCAAGGTCGGTGCGGCAACTGAAACCGAGATGAAGGAGAAGAAGGCTCGCGTTGAAGATGCCATGCATGCCACGCGCGCTGCCGTTGAGGAAGGAATTGTTCCGGGCGGTGGCGTCGCATTGGTTCGCGCGGCAAAGGCACTCGACAAGTTCCTGACGAACAAAGCCGGCGAAGGCGATCCCGACGAGCAAATCGGCGTGAATATCGTTCGTCGTGCGCTTGAAGAGCCACTGCGCCAGATCGTTCAGAACGCCGGCAAAGAAGGAGCGGTGGTTGTTGAACGAGTTCGCTCGGACAAGGGTGAAAACTTTGGCTTCAATGCCCAAACCGAAGAGTATGGTGATCTCGTCAAAGCGGGCGTCATCGATCCGGCAAAAGTCACGCGCACGGCACTGCAGAATGCCGCCTCAATTGCCGGCCTGATGCTGACTACGGAAGCAATGGTTTCCGAGCTTCCGGATGATGACAAAGGAAGTCCGGCGATGCCGGGGGGCATGGGCGGAATGAGCGGCATGGGAATGTAATGGTTCCCTTTCCTTCAAAGGAATAAGGACCGACAGTAATGTCCATCCTACAGGCGGCTTCGCTCTCAAAAAGCGAAGCCGCTTTTTTGATATAACGACGCTGCGCTCGCGCAACCCAACGGTTGGCATTACAACTTTTCAGGAAAGCGCGCTTCGATGACCCCGGCTATGTTGATTCCGTGTTTCATGGTTAGACGTGGATAGGTTGACTGTTCAGCGGTGAGGCGCTTAATAGCAAGCCGGGTTTCAATATCGCGAATGCTCTGCTCTTCCCCTTCGATTTCCATGAAGAGACCAAACGGCAGTTCATCAACGACGACTTCGGTGTCTTCGATTCGCCAGGTTTCGCGCCGCTTCTCATAAACCAGGGCTGGATAATATCCCAGCGCTTCAAGAATGAACTCAATGGCATCAGGATTATCGATGCCGGTTTCGAATTCCAGCTGCTTTTTTATATCTGTCCGCGGTCCCACAGGCTCTTTGTAAGTGAGCACCGCGCGATCATCGATCCGCCGCAATCGCAATACCGCCTGATTAAGTTCGACTGCGTCGCCGGTGTAAAGCGTGTTCACTTCAAACTCTTCGCCTTCACGTCGGGCGCCAATCTCCGGCAAGCGCGCGCGCACTTC
>JACCVY010000219.1 GCA_013697915.1 Blastocatellia bacterium
ACCCTTTACGCGCGGGCATGCGGCTTGAGCGCGTCGCGCCGCCGTGTGTCGTTGTAATTTTTGGCGCGACCGGCGATCTCACGCGCCGGAAACTTTTGCCGGCGCTCTTCCGGCTCACTGAACAGCGCGTGATACCGGCGGAGTTTGCCATCCTGGGCACCGCGCGCCCCACGATGAGCGATGACGAATTTCGCTCGCAGATGCAGCAGGCAATAAAAGAATTTGCCGACGATGAAAACTTTGACGAATCGACCTGGCAGAGTTTTGCTAAACGACTCTTTTATATAGGCGGCGAGTTTGACGCTGCGGCGCTGTACGCCAATCTAAAGAGCAAGCTCGATGAAATCGATACTGAATGCAACACGCGCGGCAACCGCTTATTTTATATGGCTACGGCCCCTGCCAATTTCGGCCTGATTGCCGCACAACTTGGCCAGGCCGAGCTGGCGCGACCAAAGGAGGGAAGCTGGACGCGCATCATTGTTGAGAAACCCTTTGGTCATGACCTCGAAAGCGCGCGGGCACTGAATCAGGAACTCGCCGAAGTTTTTGAAGAGAAACAGATCTATCGCATCGATCATTACCTCGGTAAAGAGACAGTGCAGAACCTGCTGGTGTTTCGTTTTGCGAACAGCATCTTTGAGCCGCTTTGGAACCGGCAGTATATCGATCACATTCAGATCACCAACGCCGAAGCTCTCGGAGTCGAAGGCCGCGGTGCCTATTACGAAAAGGCGGGCGCGCTGCGCGACATGATTCAGAATCATGTGTTTCAGGTGACTTCATTGATTGCGATGGAGCCGCCCGCCTCGCTATCGGCGAACGGTGTGCGCGATGAAAAGATCAAGGCGATGCAATCGGTACGACCGCTGCCCGTCGAACAAATAGAAAAATTTACGGTGCGGGGACAGTATGGACCAGGCACGGTACTGGGCGATACGGTGCCGGGTTATCGTCAGGAACCGGGCGTCGATCCGAATTCTTCCACGGAAACGTTCGCCGCGCTGAAATTACAATTTGACAACTGGCGCTGGGCCGGCATTCCTTTTTATCTGCGTTCGGGAAAGCGTTTGCAGAAGCACATCACCGAGATCGCGATTCAGTTTAAGGACGTGCCGCATCGCTTGTTCACGGATGCTGATGCGCCGTTGCAGCCGAACGTGCTGGTAATTCGCATTCAACCAAACGAAGGCATTACGCTGCGGTTTGGCGCGAAGCTGCCGGGCCAGGCAATGCGCATTCGTTCGGTCAACATGGATTTTCGTTACGGCTCGTCGTTCGGAGTGAAACCGCCCGAAGCTTACGAGCGTTTATTGCTCGATTGCATGTTGGGGGATTCGACGCTCTACGCACGCCGCGATATGGTTGAGCGCGGCTGGGAAATTGTTTCGCCGATAATCACCGCGTGGCAGAAACCGGCAACGGATTTTCCCAACTACGAAGCCGGTTCGTGGGGACCACAGTCGGCGTTTGAATTGATAGAGCGCGATGGACGAAAGTGGCGGCGCTTGTGAGTGAGCACTGGGCGGTGGGCAGTGAGCAGAAAGCGAGACCTAACTACTGATTCTGTCTTCTGAATTCTGTTTCCTGACTTCTGATCGTTATGCAGCAAATCGCATTAGGAAAAACTTTAGACGTTCAGGTCGTCGAGCAGGAACTCGCCGCGCTGTGGCAGGGCAGTACTGGCGCGGCGCCGTCTGAGCTCCCCGCCGGCGATGAGCGTCCGGATGATGAGACTCCGGTTTTGCGCGCGCGCGCGGCAAACCTGTTGGTGTTCGTTAACGACGACAAGGCGCTCGAGGAAGTTCATGAGCTGTTGCAGGAATTAACGGCTGCGCATCCCAGCCGAGTGCTTACGATGTTGGGCCAGAGCGACGCGCCGGACCGCGACATTGAAATGTTCGTGTCGGCCCTCAGCCAAAAAGAAAAGCTGGCGGGCCAGAAACGATTGTGCTGCGAAGAGGTGACGCTCAAAGCCCGGGGAAGCTTTGTTGCTGAACTTCCGAGCGCTGCGCTGCCGCTGCTGGTTTCCGATTTGCCGACGTTTCTTTGGTGGCGCAGTGTCGTCGATAGCAGCCAAAAAGTTTTCCAAAACCTGTTGCATGCGTCTGATCGTTTGATCGTCGACTCCGCCCAGTTTGCGCAGCCGGTCGCCGAGCTAATGGCCATAAACAAAATTTTCCAAAAGAACTATGAAACTCCGGTTGGCATCAGCGATTTGAATTGGGCCCGACTCACTTCATGGCGTGGCCTGCTGGCCGACTTTTACGATGTGGTTGAATATCGAACCGTACTCGAGATGATCGATCACGTTTGTATTAGCTATGTCGCGCCGCAAACGGACGGGACTGCAATCGCTCCGCAAGCCTTGCTGATGGCCGGCTGGCTGGCAAGTAGGCTGCAATGGACCATATTGGACACACCCGCGACTCGCGAAGACGAACGAACGGTTTTTGAAGTTAGCGGTCAGCGTGATCAGACCATCACCGTGGAACTGCATGCCACAGAAGCAGCGGCGATAAAACCCGGAAGGCTGGCGCGGGTCGAATTGCAATCGCGGGCAGACGGCTCAGGTTTCAAGGTCGAACGCAGCGCGGACTTGCAGCGCGTTTTGACTGAAGCCAAGCTCGGTACAAACGTGGACCGCGGGCGGGTGTTGCCGGTGCGCAACCGCAGCACCGCACAACT